>JBLMVT010000318.1:0-3536 GCA_050256835.1 Betaproteobacteria bacterium
CGACTGCGCGAGGTTGACGAGCGGCGGGTCGATGAAGAGGACGAACTTGCGCGTCAGCCGCACCGGGCAGCCGAGCGCGACCGACAGCGTCGCGACCGGCTCGTCGATCAGCGAAGTCGTGCTGACGCGCAGCAGCGGCGCGCCCGCCTCGCCGGACGGATCGAGCCTGAACCGCACCGACGACGGCGCGAGCTTGTTGTCGCCCGCCCAGACCTCGACCGCCACGCACTCGTCGCCGACGTACTCGTCGGCATCGAAGCGCAGTGCGACGCTGAAGGACAGCGGCTGCCCGAGCACCGTGGCATTGGCGAGCCGTCCGAAGCCCAGGGCCATCGCGCTCGAACCGGCCAGGCCCAGGACCAGAGCGGCCCCGATCGAGCGTGAAGCGCGGCGCATGCGTGGTGTGGGCTTGGTTCGCGAGGACGACTTCAATTCACTCTAGCATGCGCAACAAGGCGAAACGGGCCGCCGCGCGCGGGCGGCCGGCGGTCTCGGCGCGCTCGCGCACATCGCGTGACAAAATCGACGGCCGTGTTGCACGTGGCACTTCGCCCCATCCGATGGCCTCCGAACTGAGAACCGAACGCCGCGACGCGACGCTGCTGCTCACCATCAGCGACCCGCCGACGCGCAACACGCTGTCCGAGCAGGTCTATGCCGCCGGCATCGAGGCACTCAACGTCGCCGGCGACGACGACGGCATCCGCTCGGTCGTGCTGCAGGGCGAGGGCGCCAACTTCTGCGCCGGCGGCGATCTGCAGCGCCTGGCGCGGCGGCGCGAGGAAGATCCTTCGCTGCAGCGCGCGACGATCGACCGCTTCGCCGCCTTCGTCGATGCGCTGCGCGTCTGCCCCAAGCCGGTCATCGCGAGCGTCGAGGGGGCAGCCGCCGGGGGCGGCTTCGCGCTGGCGCTGGCCTGCGACCTGATCGTCGCCGCCGAGGATGCGCGCTTCGTCATGTCGTACGGCCGCATCGGCCTGACACCCGATGGCGGCAGCAGCTGGCACCTGCTGCAGGCGCTGCCGCGCCAGCTCGCCGCGCAAATGATCTGGCTGGCCGAGCCGTTCGACGCGCGCCGGCTGCACGCGCTGGGGCTTGTCAATTGGGTGACAGACAGCGGCCAGGCGCTGCCCCAGGCTCTGCGCGTCGCCGAGCGGCTGGCCGAGTCGGCCGCGCCGAACGCCGTGGCCGACGCCAAGGAACTGCTGCGCAGCTGGCCGCCGCTGCCGATGGCCGAGCACCTCGCGGCCGAGAGAGAGCACTTCGTTGACAACCTCTTCCATGCCAACGGCGCCGAAGGCATCCGCGCCTTCCTCGACAAGCGCAAGCCGCGCTTCGTCTGAGTTCGCCGCACGCCGCCGCCGGCGCATCTACCTGATGCGCCACGGCTCGGGCGACTACTTCCGCGAGGACGGCACCATCGTGCCGCCGGACGGGGTGTCGCTGAACGCGATCGGCCGCGCCCAGGCGGACGCCGCCGGCGCGCTGTTCGCGCAGGGCCGCGTGCGCTTCGATCGCTGCATCACCAGCGGCCTGCCGCGCACCGTCGAGACGGCGACGCGCGTGCTCGCCGCCGCCCACCAGACGCTGGCTATCGAGGTCGAGCCGGCGCTGCACGAGATCCGCGGCGGCCGGCTCGCCGACATCCCGCGCGAGCGCATCGAGGAGGCCTTCGTCGGCGCCTTCGAATCGGGCCCGCAGGCCGAGGCGCGGCGCTTCCTCGGCGGGGAATCGGTCGGCGAGCTGCTCGACCGTGTGCTGCCGGCGTTCGAGCGCGTGCTGGCGCGCGACGACTGGAACGACCTGCTGCTGGTGCTGCACGGCGGCGTCAATCGCGCGATCGTCGCGCGCACGCTGGCCGGCCAGCGGGCCTTCTTCGGCCGGCTGGAGCAGGCGCCGGCGTGCATCAACGTCATCGACGCGACGCGAGCGGACCTCGTGCTGCTCGGCCTCAACCTGTCACCGACGCAGTGGCTGCACGAGCGCGAGCACCTGACGACGATGGAAAAACTGCTGCTGCAGTACCTGAAGATCGCCGAGCGAACCGGCGCGCGCGGCGACGGTCAGGCGTCGTAACCGGGGTTGACGCGGTCGAGCCGGCGCAGCAGGCCCGGCCAGACCAGCTGCTCGGGGCCCTGCCCCGCGGTCGCCTGCTTCATGGTCTGGCGCGCGCCTTCGACGATGCGCGGATCGACCCGCGTCAGCGTGCCGCCGCCCGCCTGTGCGCGCACCTGGATCGTGCACACCGTCTCGAAGAAGTACATCGCGTGGAACGCGTCGGCAATGCTCGCGCCGACGGTCAGCAGGCCGTGGTTGCGCAGCATCAGGAACTGCCGGTCGCCGAGGTCGGCAACGAGGCGCGGCTTCTCGTCGTCGCGCAGCGCGACGCCCTCGTAGTCGTGGTAGGCCAGGCTCGAGAGCACGAAGATCGAGTGCTGCGAGATCGGCAGCACGCCGTCCTTCTGCGCCGACACCGCCACGCCGTTGAGCGAATGGACGTGCAGCACGCACTGCGCATCGGGCCGCGCGGCGTGCACCGCGCTGTGGATCGTGAAGCCTGCCGGGTTGACGGGAAACGGCGACTCGTCGAGCTTGTTGCCGTGCATGTCGACGCGCACCAGCGCGGACGCCGTCATCTCGTCGAACGTCATCCCGTAGGGGTTGATCAGGAACTCGTCGTGGCGGCCGGGCACGCGGGCGCTGATGTGCGTGTAGACCAGGTCGTCCCAGCGGAACAGCGCGACCAGCCGATAGGCGGCAGCGAGGTCGACGCGTGCGCGCCACTCCTCGGCGCTGACCTCATGGCGGCGGCTCGGGATCGTCGGCAGGGCGTGGTTCATGGCGGGCTCCTCGTGGCGCGTGGACAATGCGCCGGCGCGATCGCATCATGCTGTCACGTCAGCGACAAGACATGAATACCCCGGTTCTTACAATCGCCGAGCGTTCCAACATCGAAGCGGGCTCGTGGTTCTCCAAGCTCTCCTTGCCGCTGCGCCAGGCCATCCTCGAGCGCGCCGGCGTGAAGCGGTTGCACGACGGCGCCCTGCTCGGCGCACGCGGCGAGCCGGCCGAAGCCTGGTGCGGCGTGGCCAAGGGCGCGGTGCGCATCAGCTCGGTGTCGCTGTCGGGCAAGCAGATCACGCTGACCTACGTCGAGCCCGGCACCTGGTTCGGCGACATCTCGTTGTTCGATGGACTGCCGCGCACCCACGACTCGAACGCCCACGGCGAGACCACGCTGCTGGTGGTGCGCAAGGCCGACTTCAAGGAGCTGCTGGCGCAGCACACCGAGCTCTACGAGGCGCTGCTGCGCCTGAATTGCCGGCGCCTGCGCCTGCTGTTCGATGCGGTCGAGGATCTCAACACGCTGCCGCTTGCGTCGCGCCTGGCCAAGCAGATCCTGCTGCTCGCGCGCAGCTACGGCGTGGCCCAGGGCGAGGAGATCCGCATCGGGCTGCAGCTTGCCCAGGAAGACCTGGCGCAGTTGCTCGGTGCCTCGCGCCAGCGTGTCAACCAGGAACTCAAGGGCTTCGAGC
>JBLMVT010000319.1:0-4803 GCA_050256835.1 Betaproteobacteria bacterium
CCGTGGCGGTGCAGGTCGAGCGCGCAGTTGAGCGCGGTCTGGCCGCCCATCGTCGGCAGCAGCGCATCGGGGCGCTCCTTGGCGATGATCTTCTCGACCACCTGCCAGGTGATCGGCTCGACGTAGGTCGCGTCGGCCATCTCCGGGTCGGTCATGATCGTCGCCGGGTTGCTGTTCACCAGCACGACGCGATAGCCCTCCTCGCGCAGCGCCTTGCAGGCCTGCGCGCCGGAGTAGTCGAATTCGCAGGCCTGGCCGATGACGATCGGGCCGGCGCCGATGATGAGGATGCTCTTCAGCTCGGCGCGCTTAGGCATGCGCCTTCTCCATCAGCGCGACGAAGCGGTCGAACAGGTAACCGATGTCGTGCGGCCCGGGCGAGGCCTCGGGGTGGCCCTGAAAGCAGAACGCCGGCCGGTCGGTGCGCGCCAGCCCTTGCAGGGTGCCGTCGAACAGGCTGACGTGGGTGGGCCGCAGGTTGGCCGGCAGCGTCGCCTGGTCGACCGCGAAGCCGTGGTTCTGGCTGGTGATGCTGACGCGCCCGCTGTCGAGGTCCTTCACCGGGTGGTTGGCGCCGTGATGGCCGAACTTCATCTTGAAGGTCTTCGCGCCCGCGGCCAGCGCCATGATCTGGTGGCCCAGGCAGATGCCGAAGGTCGGCACGCCGGTGTCGACCAGCTCGCGGGTGGCGCGGATCGCGTAGTCGCAGGGTTCGGGGTCGCCCGGCCCGTTGGACAGGAAGATGCCGTCTGGGCGCAGCGCCAGCGCCTCGCGCGCGCTCGTCTGCGCCGGCACCACCGTGACGCGGCAGCCGCGGCCGGCCAGCATGCGCAGGATGTTGAACTTGACCCCGTAGTCGTAGGCGACGACGTGAAAGCGCGGGTCGGCCTGCGTGCCGTAGCCGGCGCCGAGCCTCCACTCGGTCTGGCGCCACTCGTAGGGCTCCTTCACCGACACCACGCGTGCGAGGTCGAGCCCGGACATGCTGGGCGCCGAGCGAGCGCGGTCGACCGCGGCGTCGCGGTCGGCCGCGCTCGCGCGCACGCCCTCGGGCAGTGCGACCAGGCAGCCGTTCTGCGCGCCCTTCGTGCGCAGCAGGCGCGTCAGGCGCCGCGTGTCGATGCCGGCGATCGCCACCGTGCCCTCGCGACGCAGGTAGTCGGCCAGCGTCAGATCGCGGCGGAAGTTCGACTCGAGCAGCGGCAGGTCCTTGATCACCAGGCCGGCAGCGAACACCTTGCGCGACTCGACGTCCTGCGCGTTGACGCCGTAGTTGCCGATGTGCGGGTAGGTCAGCGTGACGATCTGCTGCGCGTAGCTCGGGTCGGTGAGGATTTCCTGGTATCCGGTCAGTGCGGTGTTGAACACCACCTCGCCGACCGCATGGCCGGTCGCGCCGATCGAGTGGCCTTCGAAGACGGTGCCGTCGGCGAGGGCCAGCAGGGCGACAGGCCGGTGAGGCAGCAGGGGCGGCAGCAAGGAAAAACTCCGTTCGTTCGTGCACGCCCAGCGCTGCTCCTGAAGTGCAGTGTCCGGCGAGGAAACGTGGGGAGTTTCGCGAGGGCGCAGTGGGGCGTAGACGCGCCGCGATTGTAGCCGAGGGCTCCCCGGCGACCTCGCCTGGGGGACAATGCCGGCCCACGCACGCGAGCAGGAGACAGGCATGAAGGGCGACCCCAAGGTCATCGATCATCTGAACGCGCAGCTCAAGAACGAGCTGACGGCGATCGACCAGTACTTCGTCCACTACCGGATGCTCGAGCACTGGGGCTTCGCCCGCCTGGCCAAGCACGAGCGCGACGAGTCGATCGAAGAGATGAAGCATGCCGACCGGCTGATGGTCCGCATCCTCATGCTCGACGGCCTGCCCAACCTGCAGGACCTGCACAAGCTGCTGATCGGCGAGGACGTGCCCGAGATCCTGTCGTGCGACCTGCAGCTCGAGCGCGCCTCGCAGGCCGCGCTGAAGGAGGCCATCGCCTACTGCGAGAGCGTGCACGACTACGTCTCGCGCGAGATCTTCGAGGACATCCTCGACGACACCGAGGAGCATGTCGACCACCTCGAGACGCAGATCGAGCTGCTCGGCAAGGTCGGCCTGCAAAACTACCTGCAGTCGCAGATGGAGGCGTCCAGCTGAGCGTTCAGCAGGGGTATTGACTGCGAATCGTTCTTATTTAGAATAGGGCTCGTCGTCTGTACCGGGCCCGCCATGATCGTCTGCGTCTGCCGCCGCATATCCGACCGCGACATCGCGCGCGCCGCGCATCAGGGCCTGTCGTTCGACGAAATCCAGCTCGAACTCGGCGTGGCGACCCAATGCGGGCGTTGCGCGGACTGCGCCTGCGCCATCGTCGCGCAGTGCAACGCGGCGGCGCCGGTCGCCGCCATCCAGCGCGACGAGGCCGAAGCGGCGGCGGCCTGAGCCGCTCAGCCGAGCGCTGCGATGCCGGCGCGCGCGACCTGCGCGTCCTCGGCCGACTTCACTCCGCTGACCCCGACCGCGCCGATGCAGTGCCCGTCGACGACGACCGGTATGCCGCCTTCCAGCATGCCGGCGAGTTCGGGCGCGCTGAGGAAGGCCATCCGGCCCTGGTTGATCATTTCCTCGTACGCCTTGCTCTCGCGCCGGCCGAGCGCCGCGGTGCGCGCCTTGGCAGGCGCGATGTGCGACGAGACCGGCGCCGCGCCGTCCAGGCGCTGCAGCCACAGCAGGTGGCCGCCGTCGTCGACCACGGCGATGCTGACCGCCCAGCCATGGGACAACGCCTCGGCCTCGGACGCAGCGGCGATGCGCTTGACCGCGTCGAGATCGAGCAAGGGCTTGCGTTTGAGGGTCGGCGGCGTCATCTCTTGTCCTCGAGGTGGTGGGCCCATGACTGTAGAGCGTGCGGCCCGGCGTCCTCGGGAACTAGAATGGCTCGAGTGGGTCTGTTGCCGACCTGTGCATTTCACAACTGGAGAAATCGATGAACGAGAACCTGCAGACGTATCCCGGCTACGCCGGCTCGGGGCCGCTCACCGAACAGCGCAACCGCGTGTTGCGCAACACGTACTGGCTGCTCGCGCTGTCGCTCGTGCCCACGGTGATCGGCGCCTGGATCGGCGTCAGCACCGGCGTCATGGCGACGATGGGCGTGGGCATGAGCGCCATCGTCTTCCTCGGCGGCGCCTTCGCCTTCATGTTCGCGATCGAGAAGACCAAGGAATCGACCACCGGCGTGTACATGCTGCTCGGCTTCACGTTCTTCATGGGGCTGATGCTGTCGCGGCTGCTGTCGGCCATCCTCGGCTTGTCCAACGGCGCATCGCTGATCATGACCGCCTTCGGCGGCACGGCGGTCGTGTTCCTGGCGATCGCGAGCCTCGCCACGGTCATCAAGCGCGACCTGACGAACATGGGCAAGTTCCTGTTCGTCGGCGCGGTGATGCTGCTGGTCGCCGGCCTGGTGAACATCTTCCTGCAGTCATCGGCGCTGATGCTGACGGTGTCGGTGATCGCCATCGGCCTGTTTTCGGCCTTCATGCTGTTCGACATCAAGCGCGTCATCGACGGCGGCGAGACGAACTACATCAGCGCCACCCTGGCGATCTACCTCGACCTGTACAACGTCTTCCAGAGCCTGCTGGCGATCCTCGGGATCGCCGGCGGCGAGCGCGACTGACGGCTTCGCTGCGCGGGAAAGCGGGGCCCTGCGGGGCCCCCTTTTCTTTGTCAGCGCTCGAACAGCGCGATCGACTCCACGTGCGCGGTGTGCGGGAACATGTTGACCACGCCCGCGGCCGTGCAACGGTAGCCCGCCTGGTGGACCAGCAGTCCGACATCGCGCGCCAGCGTCGCCGGGTTGCAGCTCACGTAGACGATGCGGCGCGGGGCATTCCAGCCCTCGGGCGGCGCGGCGCACAGGTCGGCCAGCGCCTTGACGAGCGCGAACGCGCCTTCGCGCGGCGGATCGACCAGCCAGCGCTCGGCGACGCCGTCGGCGGCGAGTTGTGCGGCCGTGAGCCCGAACAGGTCGCGTGCGGCGAAGCGGCAGCGCCCGGCCAGGCCGTTGCGCGCCGCGTTGTCGCGCGCGCGCGCGACCAGCCCCTCGCTGCCCTCGACGCCGAGCACTTCCCGGGCGCGGGTGGCGATCGGCAGGGTGAAGTTGCCCAGTCCGCAGAACCAGTCGATCACGCGGTCGTGCGGCTCGGGCGCCAGCAGCCGCAGCGCACGGCCCACGAGCACCGTGTTGATGCGACCGTTGACCTGGGTGAAGTCGGTCGGCCGGAACGCCAGGCGCAGGCCGAACTCGGGCAGCGCGTAGGTCAGTTCGGCGGTGCCGTCGTCGAGCGGGTGTGCGCTGTCGGGCCCGCCCGGCTGCAGCCACCACTGCACGCCGTGACGCGCGGCGAAGTCGCGCAGGTGGCCGACGTCGGCGTCGCCAAGCGGTTCGAGGTGGCGCAGCACCAGCGCGGTCGCGGCGTCGCCGACCGCGACCTCGATCTGCGGCACGCGCTCGCGCAGCGCCAGCACGGCGACCAGTTCGCGCAGCGGCATCAGCAGCGCACTCACCTGCGGGGCGAGCACGGCGCAGCTGCGCATGTCGGCGACATAGCTCGAGCGCCGCTCGTGGAAGCCGACCAGCACGCCGCCCTTCTTCGCGACGTGGCGCACCGACAGTCGGGCGCGGTCGCGGTAGCCGAACGCGGGGCCCTCGATCGGCCGCAGCACCGTCTCCGGCCTGACCTTGCCGAGATGCCACAGCTGGTCCTCGAGCACGCGCTGCTTGACCGCGACCTGCGCCGCGGGGTGCAGGTGCT
>JBLMVT010000320.1:0-4273 GCA_050256835.1 Betaproteobacteria bacterium
CCGGGAACAGTTCCAGCAACTCGTCGACGACGCCCTGGCCTTCGCGCGCCATCTCGGCGCCAGCGATGCCGCCGTCGAGGCCTCGGAAGGCCCCGGGCTGTCGGTGTGGGTGCGCAAGGGCGAGGTCGAGAACTTCGAGCGCAACTGCGACAAGTCGCTCGGCGTCACCGTCTACCTCGGCCGGCAGCGCGGCAACGCCAGCACCTCGGACTTCTCGCGCGCCGCGCTCGAGCAGACGGTGCGCGCGGCGTACGACATCGCCCGCTTCACCGCCGAGGACCCGGCCGCCGGCCTGCCCGACGAGCAGGACCTCGCCGCTGCCGACGCCGCGGCGCGCGACCTCGACCTGTTCCATCCCTGGGAGATCGATGCGCAGGCCGCGGTCGGGATCGCGCGCGAGTGCGAGGCCGCGGCGCTGGCCACCGACGCGCGCATCACCAATTCCGAAGGTGCGGCCGTGTCGGCGCAGCAGTCGCACTTCTGGGCCGGCAACAGCCGCGGCTTTCGCGGCGGCTACGCGAGTTCGCGCCATTCGCTGTCGGTCGCGCCGATCGCCTCGCAGCGGCGTGCCCGCGGCCCGGCTGAGATGCAGCGCGACGCCTGGTACAGCTCGATGCGCGACCCGGCGCAGCTCGCCGCCCCCGAGGCGGTCGGCCGCTACGCCGCCGAGCGTGCGTTGTCGCGGCTGGGCGCACGCAAGGTGCCGACCTGCGAGGTGCCGGTGCTGTTCGAGTCGACGCTCGCCGCCGGCCTCCTCGGCGCCTACGTACAGGCCACCAGCGGCGGCGCGCTCTACCGCAAGTCGTCGTTCCTGGTCGACAGCCTCGGCAAGGCGGTCCTGCCGGCGCACGTCGACATCCACGAGGACCCGCACCAGCCCAAGGGCAAGGGCAGCGCGGCGTTCGACGACGAGGGCGTGACCACGCGCGCGCGCGACGTCGTCGCCGCGGGCGTGGTGCAGGGCTACTTCCTGTCGAGCTACTCGGCGCGCAAGCTGGGCATGCGGACCACCGGCAACGCCGGTGGCTCGCACAACCTCGTGCTGACCAGCCGCACCACGCAGGCGGGCGACGACCTCGACGCCATGCTGCGCAAGCTCGGTCGCGGGCTGTTCGTCACCGAGCTGATGGGGCAGGGCGTCAACTACGTCACCGGCGACTACTCGCGCGGCGCCGCGGGCTACTGGGTCGAGGACGGCCGCATCGTGCACCCGGTGCAGGAGGTGACGATCGCCGGCAACCTGGCGCGGATGTTCCAGGACATCGCCGCCGTCGGTTCCGACGCCTACACCATGGGCACGAAGACGATCGGCTCGGTGCTGATCGAGCGCATGAAGGTCGCGGGCAGCTGAGGCTGAGCCAGCGACGGGCGAGGCGCCGGCGTGCGGTGCGCTCGGCGTGGCAGGTGGCCCGGGGGTGCGTTCTCCGGCCCACGCTCGCGGGCCACCATCGAGACTCGCCGGCGGCTCCTCTTCAACACCGCCACGGCGTGCGCACGGCGCCGCGACCGCGAAAGGGGCCTGCGCCCGCACCCCCGGGCCACCTGCCCAACGACCACCGCGGCCTGCATCCCGGGGCGTGCCACCGACGGAAGTTGCAGCGGGGTGGTGGCGCCTGCGGGCGCAGGTCCCATTCGCGGTTGCCTGGCTGGCCGCGTGGCACGCCGGCGTTGAAGGCAGGGCTCGCGCACGCCGAGGCGGCCGCCCGCGAGCGTGGGCCGGAGAACGCAGGTGCCGCCACCCCGCTGCCGCAGCGACGCAGCGACGCAGGCGCGCAGCGGCGCATCGTTGCAGCGGCGCAGCGACGCGCACCCCCGCGCGACTCAGCCGAACTTCGCGCCCTGCTCGGCGAGCAGCTCGCGCAGCACCGAGCGGTGGCAGTGCGACTCGTCCTCGCAATAGCAGCCGACCGCGAAGTCGCTGTGCTGCGACAGCGCGGCCAGCAGCGCGATCGCGTGCGCGTGCTCGGGCTCGGCCATCTCGGCGCGGTAGCGGCGCACGAAGGCCTGCCACTCGGCGGGCGTCTTCGCCTGCTGCGCCAGCTTCATCGTCTCGACGCTCGGCGCGAGGTTGGGAAACCAGACGTCGTAGTAGTCGCGCCTGGCGAACTCGGCCTTCGGCACGCCGCGCGGCGGTCGCCGCACCGTGCCGATGCGCAGCCCCTCGCCGGGCTCGCGCGGGGTGCCCAGCCTGACGACGCGAACGACCATGCCTGCCTCCTCCGTGAAGGGTGACGAAGCCGCGGTCAGGGCATGACCGCCAGTTCGATGATGTGCGTGCGCAGCGTGCCGGCCGCGATCTCCAGCCGGGCGACGGCGATCGGCAGGCTGAAGCGGCGCCGCCCGGCGCTGCCCGGGTTGACGACGAGGACGCCGTCGTGATCGTGGGCCGCAGGCCGGTGCGAATGGCCGCACACGACGACTCGCACGCCGGCCAGCGCCGGGTGGCGGTCGAGGTGGGCGAGGTCGTGGATCACGCCGACCGCCACGCCGCCCAGCAGCATGCATTCGGTGTCCTGCAGCGCTTCGGCCCAGGGCCCGTGGTCGTTGTTGCCGCGCACGGCGGTGAGTGGTGCGATGCCGCGCAGCGCCTCGAGGATGGCGGGGCCGCCGATGTCGCCGGCGTGCACGATGTGATCGCAGCCGTGCAGCGCGCGTGCCGCCTCGGGTCGCAGCAGGCCGTGGGTGTCGGAGATCAGGCCGAGGTGGAACGACGGCGGGCGCATCATCCGACCCGCCTCCACAGCAGCGTGCGGGTCACCGGCGTGCCGTCTGCCGCCGCGGTGCGCAGGCGGATCGTCAGCGTGTCGCCGGCGACGGTCATCGCCCGCGTCAGCTCCTGGCCGACGTTGTCGGGCGAGAGCGCGCCGGTCAGGCGCTGGGTCACGGTGCCCTTCGCGTCGTCGACGCTGTAGTGGCCGAAGTAGGCGTCGTAGCCGCCGCGGGCGCGGCTGTTGTTGGGCGCGCTGCCGGGCACGTCGGCATCCGCGGTCGAGCGGTCGCGCTTCATGAACTGCGCGGCAAAGTGTCCCGACCGGTCGTAGATCAGCAGCGATACCGGATCGGCGCCGAGCGAAGCGTCGATCCGGCGCTCGCCGGCGTCGGTAACGTCCAGGCGCGAGACGAGTTCCCAGGTGCCGGGCAGCGCCGCGGAAAGCGCTGGCGGTGGTGGTTCGACCATGGTCCCGATTGTGAGGCGTGAGGCGCGGTCCTCGGGGCGCCCCGCGCCTCATGCGCCGCCGGTTCCCCGCGCGGTGCCCCAGTAGTGGTAGCTCAACGGTCGCGGCCCGGGGAGGTAAGCGGCCTGCAGGTCGTCCGACCTGAACCCCGCCGCGCCGAGCAGGCCAGGGATGTCGCGGTCGAGGTGGCAGCCGCCGGCGAACTTCGACCACGTCGGGGTCAGGCGATGCTGCCAGGCACGCACCGACGCATCGGGGGCCAGCCCGTGTTCACAGAAGACCAGCCGGCCGGCCGGCGCCAGCACGCGCCGCATCTCGGCCAGCGCGGCCAGTGGATCCGCGATGCTGCACAGCGAGTACGTGACCAGCACGGTATCGAAGGCGCCGTCGTCGAATGGGATGCGCTGCGCCGACAGGCCGACCAGCTCGACGCGCAGGCCGGCCTTCTCGGCCCGACGGCGCGCGAGCCGGTGCATCTCCAGCGCGGGATCGAGGCCGACGATCGAGCCGACGCGGGCTCTGTCGTAATGCTCGAGGTTGCGGCCGGTGCCGATGCCGATCTCGAGCACGCGGCCGGTCGCCAGCGGCACCACCTTGCGGCGCTGCTGCATCACCGGCTTCACGCCGCAGGCCAGGTCGATCAGCCAGGGCAGCAGGTGGCGCTCGTACCAGCCGCGGCTGGCGGCACTCATGGGCGTCCCGCTCAGCTGCGCAGGGGCAGCGCGACGCCGACCGCCACGAACACGCCGCCGCAGGCGTGGTTGAAGCGCCGGCCGACGCGCCGCAGCCACGGGCTGATGCGGTGCGCCATGCTGGCGATGAACAGCTCGGTCGCGATCTCGATGACGGCGAACGTCCCCGCCATGACGACGAACTGGACGGCGAGGCTGCGCGCCGGGTCGATGAACTGCGGCAGGAAGGCGGCGAAGAACAGCAGCGCCTTGGGATTGGTCAGCGCGGACAGGGCACCCTGGCGGAACATCGACCAGCCGGCGCGCGCCGGCGCCGACCCGTGCAGCTCGATGCCGCCGATCGGCGGCGAGCGCCAGACCTGGATGCCGAGCCACACCAGGTAGGCGCCGCCCACCCACTTCATC
>JBLMVT010000321.1:0-6459 GCA_050256835.1 Betaproteobacteria bacterium
GGCGGCGCCTTGTCCTTGTTGGCGATGACGATCGGGATGTCGACCGGGATCGGCCGCGGATGGGTCTCGAACAGCAGCGGGAAGCCGATGATGCCGATGCCGACCAGGATCACCGCACCGATCAGGCGCTGGCGCGCGCGTGAACGGGCTCGCTGCACCGCGTCGCCGGCGTCGAAGGGGGAGCCGGCCGCGGCGGCGCTCGTCTTGCGTTGGAAGAGGGACAGCAGACCCATGCGATGCCTGTGCGTGGGCGCCACGAAGGGCAGCAGCCGGATCAGCCGAGGTGGCGGGCCGCGGTGATCCGCGGCAGCCCGTCCTTCAACACGCCGCCCACGGTATAGAACGAGCCGAAGACGATGATTCTATCAGTGGGGTTGGCGCTCTCGACCGCGGCGCGCAGGGCGGTCATCGGATCCGGATGGCAGGTCGCGGGCCGCGGCGGATCGAGCGCCGCGAGTTGCGCGGCCAGCTCGCTCGCCCTTGCGGCACGCGGCGTCGGCAGGTCGCAGCAATGCCAGACGTCGACCAGCGCGGCGATGCGTTCGATCATGCCGGCCGTGTCCTTGTCGCGCATCGCGCCGAACACCGCATGCGTGCGCGGATAGAAGCCCATCTGGTCGAGGTTGACGGCCAGCGTCGCCACCGCATGCGGGTTGTGGGCGACATCGAGCACCAGGGTCGGCTCGCCGGGCACGATCTGGAAGCGCCCGGGCAGTTCGACCAGCGCCAGGCCGGCACGGACCGCCTGCGCGGCGATCGGCAGCCGCTCGTGCAGCGCCTCGAACGCGGCCAGCACGCCCGAGGCGTTGAGCAGCTGGTTGGTGCCGCGCAGCGCCGGGTAGGCAAGACCGTTGTAGCGCTTGGCGCGTCCGATCCACGACCATTGCTGCCAGGTGCCGGACTCGCCCTGCTGCGCGGTGTAGTGGAAGTCGCGGCCGAACAGCCGCAGGTCGGCGTCGATCTCGGTCGCATGGTCGACCAGCCGGCGCGGCGGCTGCGGGTCGCTGACCACCGCCGGGCGGCCGGTGCGCATGATGCCGGCCTTCTCGAAGCCGATGCTCTCGCGATCGGGACCGAGGTAGGCGACGTGGTCGACGTCGATGCTGGTCACGACGGCGCAGTCGGTGTCGATCACGTTGACGGCGTCCAGCCTGCCGCCGAGCCCGACTTCGAGGACCGCGAGGTCGAGCGGCGAGCGCGACAGCAGCCGCATGATGACCAGGCTGGTGAACTCGAAGTAGGTCAGCGGGACGTCGCCGCGCGCGGCCTCGACCGCCTCGAAGTGCGGCAGCAGCGCCGCCGCGCCGACTGCGGCGCCGTCGACGCGGCAGCGTTCCTCGAACCTCACGAGGTGCGGCGAGGTGTAGACGCCGACGCGGTAGCCGGCCTGCAGCGCGATCGCCTCCAGCATGGCGCAGGTCGAGCCCTTGCCGTTGGTGCCCGCGACGGTGACCACCGGACAGGCGAAGCGCAAGCCCAGCCGCGCGCGCACGCGCTCGACGCGATCGAGGCCCATCTCGATCGCCGCCGGGTGCAGGCGCTCGCAGCGTTCGAGCCAGTCGTCGAGGGTCACGCGCTAGGCGATCGCGTCCGCACTCTGCCGCTGCAGCATCGTCACGACGCGGGCGATCGTCATGCGCAGCTCGCGGCGGTCGACAATCATGTCGAGCGCGCCCTTGCCGAGCAGGAACTCGGCCCGCTGGAAGCCCTCGGGCAGCTTCTCGCGCACCGTGTTCTCGATCACCCGCGGGCCGGCGAAGCCGATCAGCGCCTTCGGCTCGGCGATGACGACGTCGCCGATGAAGGCGAAGCTCGCCGACACGCCGCCCATCGTCGGGTCGGTCAGCACGCTGACGTAGGGCAGCCGTGCCTTCGCAAGCCGGGTCAACGCGGCGTTGGTCTTGGCCATCTGCATCAGGCTGAGCAGCCCTTCCTGCATGCGGGCGCCGCCGGTCGCGGCGAAGCTAATGAAGGGCGTCTTCTGCTCGATCGCGGCGTGCACGCCGCGCACGAAGCGCTCGCCGACCACCGAGCCCATCGAGCCGCCCATGAAGTCGAACTCGAAGCAGGCGACGACCACCGGCACGGTGTGCAGCGCGCCGCCCATGACGACCAGCGCATCGGTCTCGCCCGTCGCCTCGAGCGCGTCCTTCAGCCGCTCCGGGTACTTCTTGCTGTCCTTGAACTTCAGCGGATCGACCGGCAGCACCTCCTGGCCGATCTCCCAGCGGCCCTCGGGGTCGAGGAAGGCGTCGAGACGCTCGCGCGCGCCGATGCGGTGGTGGTGGCCGCACTTGGGGCAGACGTTGAGGTTCTGCTCCAGGTCGGTCTTGTAGAGCACCGTCTCGCAGGCCGGGCACTTGATCCACAGCCCTTCCGGAATGGTCCGGCGTTCGCTCGGGTCGGTCTGCTGGATCTTCGGGGGAAGCAGTTTCTCGAGCCAGCTCATGAGGGTGCTCCTGGTTTTCCGATGGCGTCGAGCGCGGCGCGGATCCCGGCGATGAACGATCGCGCGACCTCGGCGACCTGCTCGCGCGGCGCCGCCTCGAGCAGTTGCACGAGCCGCGCGCCGATCACGACCGCGTCGGCGACGGCGCCGACGGCCTGCGCCGACGCGGCATCGCGGATGCCGAAGCCGACGCCGACCGGCACGCGCACGTGCTCGCGGATGCGCGGCAGCGCGCGCGCCACCGCGTCGGTGTCGAGGTGACCGGCGCCGGTCACGCCTTTCAGCGCCACGTAGTAGACGTAGCCGCTGGCGATACGGCCGACCTGTTCCATGCGCTCGGGGGTCGAGGTCGGCGCGAGCAGGAAGATCGCGTCGAGGCCGTGTGCGCGCAGCGCGCGCGTGAAGTCCTCGCACTCCTCGGGCGGGTAGTCGACGACGAGCACGCCGTCGACGCCGGCCGCCGCCGCGTCGCGCGCGAAGGCGCCCGGGCCGTGCTTCCAGTCGTAGTGCTCGATCGGGTTGGCGTAGCCCATCAGCACGACCGGTGTGCGCGCGTCGTGCCGCCGGAAGTCGCGCACGAAGCCGAACACCTGCGCCAGACCGACATGCCGGGCCAGCGCGCGCTCGGCGGCCTGCTGGATCACCGGACCGTCGGCCATCGGGTCGGAGAACGGCACGCCGAGTTCGATCACGTCGGCGCCGGCCCCCGCCATGGCGAGCATGATCTCGACCGTCCGCTCCGGGTCGGGGTCGCCGGCCGTCAGATAAGGGATCAGCGCCTTGCGGCGCGCGGCCTTCAGCGTCTCGAAAGTGGCGTGGAGGCGGCTCACGACAGCGGACCCTCGATGCCCGACAGCCGCGCGACGGTGCCGATGTCCTTGTCGCCACGGCCCGACAGGTTGACGAGCAGATGCTGGTCCGGGCGCAGGGTCGGCGCCAGCTTCATCGCGTAGGCCACCGCGTGCGCCGACTCGAGCGCCGGGATGATGCCCTCGGTGCGGCACAGCCGGTGGAACGCGGCGAGCGCCTCGTCGTCGGTGATGCCGACGTATTCGGCACGGCCCGTGTCCTTCAGCCAGGCGTGCTCGGGGCCGACGCCGGGGTAGTCGAGGCCGGCCGAGATCGAATGCGTCTCGACGATCTGGCCGTCGTCGTCCTGCAGCAGGTAGGTGCGGTTGCCGTGCAGCACGCCGGGCGACCCGGCCAGCAGCGACGCCGCGTGCCTGCCGCTGGCCAGGCCGAGTCCGGCGGCCTCGACGCCGATCAGCCGCACGGCCTCGTGCTCGATGTACGGGCAGAAAATGCCCATCGCGTTGCTGCCGCCGCCGACGCAGGCGATCACCGCATCGGGCTGGCGGCCGATCGCCACCGGCATCTGGCGCAGGCATTCGTCGCCGATGACGCGCTGGAAGTCGCGCACCATCGTCGGGTACGGATGCGGGCCGGCGACCGTGCCGATGATGTAGAAGGTGTTCTCGACGTTGGTGACCCAGTCGCGCAGCGCCTCGTTGAGCGCGTCCTTCAGCGTCTTCGAGCCGCTCTCGACCGGCACCACCTTGGCACCGAGCAGGTGCATGCGATAGACGTTCGGGGACTGGCGCTTCACGTCCTCGCTGCCCATGTAGACCACGCACTCGATGCCGTAGCGCGCGCAGATCGTCGCCGTCGCCACGCCGTGCTGGCCGGCGCCGGTCTCGGCGATCACGCGCGGCTTGCCCATACGGCGGGCCAGCAGCGCCTGGCCGATCGTGTTGTTGATCTTGTGTGCACCGGTGTGGTTGAGGTCCTCGCGCTTGAGGTGGATCTGCGCGCCACCGAGTTCGCGCGACAGCCGCGCGGCGTGATAGACGGGGCTCGGGCGGCCGACGAAGTGCTCGAGTTCGCCGGCGAACTCGGCGACGAATTCCGGATCGGCGCGGTAGCGCTCGTAGGCCGCGGCGAGTTCGTCGAGCGCGTGGACCAGCGTCTCGGCGACGAATCGGCCGCCGTACGGGCCGAAGTGCCCGCGTGCGTCGGGCTGGTGATAGGTGGACATGTAGTTGGAGAGCTGGCTACGCCCGGACCGGCGGTTCGGCGGCGATCAGCGCGTCCGCCTCGCGGACGGCCCGACAGAACCGGCGCATCGCGGCGGCATCCTTGATGCCCTTCCCGCTCTCGACGCCGGAACTCACGTCAACGGCCCAAGGCCGCAGGCGACGCACGCCTTCGATCACATTGCCGGCATGCAACCCACCAGACAAAACGACCGGACAGGGCACGCCAGGTGGAACGAGTGACCAATCGAAGACCTTTCCGCCGCCGCCATAGCCCTCGACGTGCGCGTCGAGCAGCAGCCCCGCGGCGCCGGCGTAACGAGTCGCCAAGTCTAGCAAATCGACCCCCGCGGCCATGCGCGCGGCCTTCAGGTAGGGCCGGCCCCAGGACCGGCAGGCCTCGGGCGGCTCGGCGCCGTGGAACTGCAGCAGCAGCTGGGGGATCGCGCGCAGCGCCCGCTCGACGAGCGCCGGCTCGGCGTCGACGAACAGCCCGACCGGGGCGACGAAAGGCGGCAACGCGCGCGCCAGCGCCGCCGCGGCATCGATGCCGACCACGCGCGGACTCGGCGGATAGAACACGAAGCCGATCGCGTCGGCACCGGCGTCGACCGCCGCGTCGACGTCCTCGGCCCGAGTCAGGCCGCAGATCTTGATGCGCGTGCGTTCGCTCATCCGTTCAAGGCAGCCAGTCGAAGGCGGGCGTGCGCTCGGGAAGGCCATGAAGCGCATCGTAGTACGGGCCCACGAAGTACAAGCCGTCGGGCGCGAAGGTCGGTGCCGCCAGCTCGCGCCGGCGCGACGCGAGCACATCGCCGAGCCAGCCAGCCGGCCTGGTCCCGCTGCCCACGGCGACCAGGCAGCCGACGAGGTTGCGCACCATGTGGTGCAGAAACGCATCGGCGTCGAAGTCGAAGCGCCAGTACGCGCCGCGGCGCCCGATGTCGAGCCGGCGCAGCGTCTTCACCGGCGAGCGCGCCTGGCATTCCGACGAGCGGAAGGCGCTGAAGTCGTGCCACCCGAGCAGGTCCGCGGCGGCCGCGCGCATCGCCTGGCCGTCGAGCGGCCGGAACACCCAGCCGCAGACGCCGGATTCGAGCGCCGGACGCACCGCAGACTCGAGCAGCAGGTAGGCGTAGCGGCGCCCGTGGGCGCTGTTGCGGGCATGGAAGTCGGCGTCCACCGGCCGGCACCATTGCACCGCGATGTCGGCGGGCAGGTAGCGATTGCTGCCGCGCACCCACGAGAACGGCTCGCGGTCGACCGGCGCATCGAGGTGGACCACCTGGTTGAGCGCGTGCACGCCGGCATCGGTGCGCCCGGCGCACAGCACCCGCAGCGGCTGGTCGGCAAAGCGCGAGAGCGCGCCCTCGACGCAGTCCTGCACCGTCTGCCCGCCCGGCTGGCTCTGCCAGCCGCGGTAGGCCGCGCCGCGGTAGGCGATGCCCAGTGCGAGCCTCACGCCGCCCCTTGCGCGGCGCCGGCCGCTATCAGGCGAGGTTGTCGAGCATGGCCTGGGCCTTGCTCTTCAGCGTGCCGTCGGCCTTGGCGAGCACCTCCTGCAGCAGGTCGCGCGCGCCTTCCATGTCGCCGATCTGGCGGAATTCGTCGGCCAGCTCGAGCTTGCGCGACAGCGGATCGCCGTTCTCGTCGACGAGTTGCATCGACGCCGACTCGGCAGCGGTCGGTGCCGGCTGGCGGCTATCGGAAAAATCCAGCCCCTCGAAGTTCAACTCGAGGCCCTTCTCCTCGTTCGCCAGTGCCGGCGCCGGCGCAGCAGGAGCCGCTGCGGCGCCGGGCGACAGATCGAGGTCGGGCAGCGACAGCTCGGCGGTGAGCGGCCGGGTCGATTCGGGCGCGGCCGGAGGCAACGGCGCCGTCTCGTGGCCGAGGTCGAGGTCGAGGTCGAGGTCGACCGCCCCGGACGCGGGGCCCGGGGTCGGCGCCGGCGCCGGCGGCGTGACCTCTGTCTTCTCG
>JBLMVT010000322.1:0-7075 GCA_050256835.1 Betaproteobacteria bacterium
ACCAAGTGCGGCTTGAACGAGCCCGCGGCGACCTCGTTTGGCGTGCAGACAAGCACGTACTGCCGCCCGGCCTTCGAGACCTCGAACTCGAACGGCGGCTTCAGCTCCATATCGCCGCGTAAAGCAAGTCCTGTGCGGCCGGCGTCCCTCGTTCGTTTTCACGGAAGAGAACGACAGGTGGCGCTCGACATTGGCCTCTTTGCGGCACTGCTGCTCGCCGTGGCTGGCGTTGTCATCGTCCGGCTCACGCTCGCTTCATTGGGCGAACCGGAGTGAGTGACCCCGCGCCTTTGCCACGTTCAGCGCCTCCCGGGAAGCTGAACACGCCCGTAGCCCTGGAACACGAATTGCCCCAGGCCGTTGGGGTCTGGATGTGGCTTTCGTGGAAATGATGCGATGAGGTGGGGCGCAGTGCGGGTCGCCATCGCGGTGTGCGCGTTGCTGGCCGGGTGCGGCGGCAGTTCCTCCCCGCCGTCGCCCCCCGCGGACGTTGCGGTCGAGGCGTCCGGCGGCAACGTCACTCAGCTGGAGAACGCGCGCGGGGTGAGCGAGGGGGTGAGCGGCAGCTGGAGGCTGAACTTGATCTCGCTGCCGGGCCACCTCATCGAGGGGTACGCTTCGGCGCCGAGCGTCAATCTTGGCGAGTCGATCCGCATATTCGTCAACACGAGCGACCCGAGCTTCGACCTCAGCATCTACCGCATCGGCTGGTATGGCGGCCAGGGCGGTCGCTTGATGCTCGGCCCGGTGCATCTGCCCGGAGAGGTCCAACCGCCGCCGATGCAGGACCCCCAGACCGGCCTGATCGAGTGCGACTGGCAGCATCCCTACGACCTGCAGGTGCCGCAGTCCTGGGTCAGCGGCGTGTACCTCGTCAAGCTCACCGCCTCCAGCGGCCTGCAATCGTATGTGGTGTTCGTTGTGAGAGACGACGCCCGGACCTCGCGCTTTCTGTTCCAGTCGAGCGTGACGACCTTCCAAGCCTACAACGACTGGGGAGGCCGCAGCCTGTATGTCGGCGGAGCGACCAAGGTCTCGTTCAACAGGCCCTACAAGGGCTGGGCGGGCACCGGCGAGTTCCTGAAGTTCGAGGTCAACACGTTGCGGTTCCTCGAACGTGAAGGGGCCGATGTGAGCTACACGACCAATGTCGACGTTGACGCCGATCCGGGTCAGCTGCTGCGGCACAAGGCCTTCCTGTCAGTGGGCCACGACGAGTATTGGACGCTGGCCGAGCGCGACGGTCTGGAGGCTGCGCGCGACAGCGGCGTCAACCTGGGATTCTTCGGCTCGAACACCGGATACTGGCAGGTGCGGCTGGAGCCGAGCGCGGTCGACGGGGCGGCGAGCCGCACTCTCGTCGGCTACAAGGAGCAATGCGCCAGCGACCCGCTCTATGTCACTGCGCCGCCCATGGCCACCTGCCGTTGGCGCGACCCGCCCTTGAACCGGCCCGAAGCGGCGCTCGTGGGTGTGATGTACGCGTTCAGCCCAGTGGCCACCGATATCGTTATCGCCGACTGCCCCGCCGCCCTGTGTGCCGGCACGACGCTGACCACAGGCTCGATCCTGCCGGGGATGCTGGGACCCGAGGCGGATGCCATTGCGCCGTCGTCGCCCCCTGGCATCACCGTCGTCGGTGCCTCACCCTACGTCGATGCCAATGGGAAACGGCATGTGTTCAACACGACCTTCTACACGGCGCCCAGTGGATCCCGGGTGTTCGCGGCGGGCTCGATGTACTGGAACTGGGGGCTCGACGGCTACGCAACCAAAGGCCCCGGCAACGCGGACGTGCAGCAGATGACCCGCAATGTGCTCAACATGCTCGGGCGCTGAAACCGAAGACGCTGGATCTTTCGAGTGCCCAGCCAGTCTCAGGCTCAGCGAGCATGTGTGGCGAATGAACGCGGCGTAGGCGGGGTCCCAGAACCCCTGGCTCACCGTTCGATTCTGGGAACAGATTTGCGACATCGCGGGTCGCGCTCGCAGATCGCCTAATGCGCGGTCACGGCCCCGATGGTTCCGGAATCCGCACCAGCAGCGCGATGACCGGACCCGGCGGCACGCCATCGTGTACGCGATCAAATGACTTCAGGCCCGCGCCGAGAAGCTGGCCGAGAGCGGGCGCTGGGCATCCTGGAGTTCTGTGAGCTCAATCGCGGAGGCCTTTGAACTCGCGATCGCTGCCAGGAAGCAGATGCTCGAGGCCGCGGGGCGATCGACCCTTCGTTCATGATCCCTGGCGGAGCGGTTCGCCCCCTCACCACCTCGCCCACGACGCGTCCGGGGATGCCCCTGATTCGGGCATGCAGAGCATGGTCACTCTGGAGGGCTGACAGAGATTCAGTGCGCTTCGAAACGAAGCACAGCGGTTCTGCGGGTTCGCTTTGCCAGCATCGATTGGTTGGAGGGGCGCGTCAAGGTCGGCGGCGTGGCCCTCGAGGTCTCACCACGTGAGGCCGGGGTACTCGGTGCGCTGCTCCGCCGTGCTCCGCGGCTGATGCCGAAGCGGTCGCGCCTGCGGCGCAAGCTTGCCGGCCACGGCGTCGCCATCCACCGTGGAGTCGCACGCCGGCGCCGACGGCTGACACGCCGGCTCACCGGCGTTGCCGGCAGATGCCGTGCGGCCCACGGCCGCGGCCCGTCGCGCCTGTACATTGCGGCCTCCGCCCGTCCGATACCCCCGTTGGTTTCCTGTTCGAATGACATCTGTTGCGCTTACCTGGTCTACCAACCGCATCGCCGAGCGCCTCAGAGCGTGGGCGCAAGCCCATCCCGGCCGGCTCGTGGCCCTCGGCCTGCTCCTGTTCGCCACGGCGTGGTTGCCTGAACTCGCGTGGACCAGCCTGGCACCGCCCGGCGACAACCTAGAGCAGCTGACGTGGATCCATTCGATCGAGGGCGGCTACTACAAGCACCCGCCGCTGGCCACGTGGCTGTTCTGGCTGCCCGCGCAGCTGTTCGGGGTCACCGCCTGGGCCACCTATCTGACCGGCGCGGCCTGCACGTTGGGCTCGATCGCCCTGCTGTGGCATCTGCTGACCGAGCTGCGCGGGCAGCGCCGAGCCGCATTGGCGGTGCTTGCGGTGCTGTGCATCACCTACTACAACGGCCGTCTGCACTTCTACAACCACAACGTCGCCCTCATGCCGTTCGTCGCCGCGAGTGCGTTGCTGTGCTGGCGGGCCTGCGCTACGCGATCGCTCGGCGCCTGGGCGGCCCTGGGACTGGTCGTCGGTCTGGGCAGCCTGGTGAAGTACCAGATGGCGGTTGCCGTCGCTTGCGTGCTCGTGTACTGGCTGGTGCGCCGCGGATGGCGTGACGAGCGCCAGCGGCAAGGTCTGCTGCTGGCCCTGCTGGTCGCGCTGCTCGTCTTCGCTCCGCACGTCCGGTGGCTCGAGGCGCACGACTTCGCGCCGATCCACTATGCGATGGACTCGTCGCTCGGCCTGCAGCTGGGATTGCAGGCCCGCTCGGCCGACTCGCTGCAGTGGCTGCTCGATCAGTTGGCCAACCGCGCCGTGCCCGCTTGGCTGCTGCTGGGCGTCGCCTGGCACACCGTGAAGCGCCGCGGGTCTCGCGCGGCGTCGCCGCCCGAGCCTGCGCCAACGGAGGGCAGCCGCGCCCTGCTGCTCGTCTGGGGCCTCGTGCCGCTGCTGTTCACTACGCTGGTCGGATTGCTGTTCGGCGCCGACCTGCAGCTGGAGTGGGGTACCTCGTTCCTGCTGTTTGCCGTGCCCGCCGCGATGGAAGCCCTCCCCGGCGTGCCCTGGGTGCGCGTGCCGCTGCGGCCGGTGCTGATCACGTTCGCGGCGCTGCAGTTCGTGCTGCTGTCCGTGAACGTGGCGACCTCGCCGCGCGGCCCGCGGCTAGCGCGCGACGACCACTGGCGCGGCTTCGACAGCGCACGGCTGGCGCGTCTGCTGCAGGCACCGGCCCGGCGGGCGCTCGGCGGGCCGATCTGCGTGGTGTCAGGGCCGCCGGTGCCGGCCGGCGCCCTCGCCCTCGCGCTCGACGATCATCCGCGCGTTCTGATCGACGGCCGTTTCGACCGCAGTCCCTGGATCTCGCGGCAGCGGGTCGAAGCCTGCGGGCTGCTCGAGCTGGCCGAAGACGCACCGCTGCCCGGTGGCCGGCCGGTGGGGCCGGCGTTCCCGCGTCTGTCGTGGCGCATCGTGCCGCCGCGCCTGGGCGACCCGTCAGTCGCGGACTGGCCGTAAACGCTGTGTCTTGCTCATGACCGTCGCCGAACTGATCCACCACTACGGCTACCTGGCGGTGTTCGTCGGCAGCCTGCTGGAGGGCGAGACGATTCTCGCCATGGCCGGCTTCGCCGCGCACCAGGGACACCTGTCGTTTGCGGCCGTGGTGACGGTCGGCTTCGTCGGCGGCACGCTCGGCGATCAGGTCTTCTACTGGATCGGGCGCCGCTGGGGCCGTCCGCTGCTGCAGCGGTATCCGCGGCTGCGTTCACGGGCGCGCGACGTGGCCGTGCTGATGCGCCGCTACGACGCCGCGCTGATCGTCGGCATCCGCTTCATGTACGGCCTACGCATCGCCGGGCCGATTGCCATCGGCAGCGCGCGCGTGCGGGCCTGGCGCTTCGCCGCGTACAACGTGCTCGGCGCGGCCCTGTGGGCTCCGCTGATCGCCGGACTGGGCTACGCGTTCGGCCACCAGCTCGAGACGTGGCTCGGCGACGTGCGATCGCTCGAAGGCGGTGCGCTCGGTCTGATGGCCGTTCTGATCCTCGGCGCCCATCTCCTCACCAGCTGGATGCGCCGGCGCCGCGCCAGGCGTCGGGAACGGCGTCCGGGCGCCGCGCCACGGCGTGATTGAATGTCTTCGCCGACGTCACGCCGCGCGGCACCGCGGCCTCGGCCGCGAGCAGTGGCATGGCCCCGGTCGAGCAGCAGCGCCGCGATGGCGAGCTGCGCATGCAGGCAGACTGTAGTCGGTGTGGCTTGGGTTTCATGATTTCGGCTTGACCGGGCTGCCTCCGCCCGCTTGAGTCCGGTGCCTGCCGGGTAAAGCAACGTAAAGGCAAGGGTGCCGATTCCGTTGCGGGAAGGCTCTGCGTTACTCTCTTTTGACGGTGGAGAAGGCGCTGCAAAGGAAGCGCTCCGGCATGCGCCGCTACGGCGCAGCGCCGGGGCGCAACGCCCAGCAGGCCAATCGAGAAGAAGGGATGCCCTCAGGGCGCCACCCTCTCGCGGCTTTCTTGCACACGGAGCACTGCTGATGCGCACTCACGCTGCACCGTCCGGTCACTTCTTCCGCCCGCCGCCGCAAGACGCGTGGGACCTGCTGCTTCGCGTGACGATCATCGTTGGGCTTGCAGGATTGCTCTGGGCCAGCGTGACCTCGGCGGCCTTCTTGCCCCTGCTTCGTGTCGCCCAACGACATGGCATGGTGGCCATCCTCATCAAGCCCAGCGTCGCATGGTTCTCGATGGGCTCCATGCTCCTCCTGTTGCGCACGTTGCTGTGGTTCCGGTACCGCCCTTTCGGGCCTTCGCCGGTGAACGACGCACCTTCCATGACCGTCGTTATCCCTGCATACAACGAGGGCGCCATGGTGGCGAACGCTATCCGCTCCGTGGCTGCCGCTCGGTATCCGAGCGAGCGACTCCAGATCATCGTGGTGGACGACGGCAGCACGGACGACACGTGGGCCCATATCCAGCGAGCCCAGCGACATCTCGGTGATCGAGTCCAGACCTTGCGATTCGAGCGCAACCGCGGCAAGCGAGAAGCGCTCGCCGCCGGATTCCGACGCGCAACCGGCGACATCCTGGTGACGGTCGATTCGGACAGCATCATCGAGCCCGATGCACTGCTCGCTCTGTCGGGACCGTTCAGCCGCCCAGAGATCGGCGTGGTCGCCGGACGCGTGCTGGTCTACAACCGTCGCGAGGGCATCATCCCGCGCATGCTGCACGTGCGGTTCGTGCTCGCGTTCGACTTCTTGCGCGCATACCAGTCGACGTTCGGCACGGTCTATTGCAGTCCCGGCGCCCTCTCTGCGTACCGTGCCAGTGCGGTGCGGCAGGTGCTCGATGCGTGGCTTGGGCAGCGTTTTCTGGGCGCCCGGGCAACCTACGGGGAAGACCGAGCGCTCACCAACGACATCATGCGTCTGGGCTATGACAGCGTCTACCAGCGCAGTGCATCGGTGCTCACCATCGTGCCGACCACGTACGGCAAGCTCTGCAAGATGTTCCTGCGCTGGGAGCGCAGCTTCGTGCGCGAAGAGCTGCGGTTCCTCGGTGTGGTGTGGAAGAGGCCGCCGCTGGCCCGAGCCTTCGCATTGCTCGACGTCTGCACGACGAACCTACGCTATCCCGTCTTGTATGCGTCGCTGGTCTTGCTGTGCTTCGCGGTGATGGACGACCCCTTGTCGCTACTGCGGACCGCGGCGGCGATCGGCTCGACATCGTTCCTGTATTCGCTGTACTACCTGCGCAGCGAGCGGTCGACGGAGTTGGTCTTCGGGATCATGTTCGGCTTCTTCTCGTTCTTTTGCCTGTGGTGGATCCCCGTCTATGCCTGGACTACGGTGCGCGCCCGCGGTTGGCTGACCCGCTGAGGCGAAGGCTTCGTCACACCTACGTCGGTGGGAGGATGGTTCTGCCGAGCATCAACGCCAACGCGGCGCAGACGCTGGCGTCGATGCAGCGCTTGGCCGAGGTGCTCGAGCGTGAGCACGCACAGCTCTGGATCAACCATGCCAAGGCGCAACGCGACCGGCTGAAGCTCGCTCCGCGTTCTATGACTAGCCGCGGGCACGAAATGCCCGGCGCGCGCATGGCAGCCGCGCGGTGATGTCGACCTTCCTGACGCGCCGTGCACGCGCTGGGGTGGCCGCAACCTGGGCGATCAGCCTAAGCGACCAGTCGACCGGAGTTGCGGCAATGGTGAGGCGCTGACACCCCGACGTCTCCCCTTAGTTCGGCAGCGGGAGGACCTCTTCTTCTCGTACAGGACGTTACAGCATGCGTCAACGCCAACGTGACGGCTGACGTTCGACGCTGCATTGAGATGCGTTGGAGACCGACTCATGTGGCAGGCCC
>JBLMVT010000323.1:0-3443 GCA_050256835.1 Betaproteobacteria bacterium
GGCCGGCGCGCCCTGCTCGATCTGCCGCGCCAGCGTCGAACTGGCGGCAAACGAAAGTCGCATGATCAGCGGGCGATCGCCCTTCGACCAGCGCCCGGCCAGCGTGCGCAGCACGTCGGCCAGGCTGGCGGCGGCGAAGACGGTGACGGCCGGGGCGTCCTGCGCCGCGGCGCGGTCGGGCAGGGACGCCGCCGCGATCAGCGCCGCCGCCCGGCGCAGCGCCGTGCGGCGTGCGCACGGGGGAGGGTGACTCGCCATCGCGAGGAGCTTAAGCCCTGCCGACGGCAGCTCGCACCATACATCGGATTCACCGGCTTGGGCAGCTTGTCCGGCCGTCACATCTTGCGCACACTGGCTTCGGGCGCGGCCGAGAGCCGCGGCACGCGCCCGGGCTTTCGTAGTGCAATCCGTGAAAGGAGTCCCTATGAACTTGACGATCAGCGGACATCACCTCGAGGTGACGCCGGCGCTGCGCGAGTACGTGCTGACCAAGCTCGATCGCGTCACGCGCCACTTCGACCAGGTGGTCGATGTCAGCGTCCTGCTGTCGGTGCAAAAGCTGAAGGAAAAGGAACGTCGCCAGAAGGCCGAAGTCACCCTGCACGTGAAGGGAAAGGACATCTTCGTCGAGAACGCCCACGAGGACCTGTATGCCGCGATCGATCAATTGATGGACATGCTGGACCGGCAGGTGTGCCGCCACAAGGACCGCCTGCAGGACCACCACCACCCGGCGGCCAAGCGCAGCAACCTCAGCCTGGGCTGACGCCAGGCTGACACTCCGGACCGGCGGCCCTGCGGGGCCGCTTCGTCTTGCAGGGCCCGGACGCCCCGCAACCACCCCCCGAGCGTGAGCGTTTAGGCGCTCGCGTCAGCTTGCGCAAGGAGGCCGGTTCCTATAATCGCCCGTCGCACTCAGTGCAAGCGTCGTCGAGGCTCGCGGCCCCGGGGCCGCCCCACCCCATGAACCGTCTTGCCGCCATCCTGCCCGCCAGCAACGTGCTGGTGAACGTCGATGCCACGAGCAAGAAGCGGGCGTTCGAGCACGCGGGGCTGCTGTTCGAGAACCAGCACGCGATCGCGCGGGCCACCGTCACCGACAACCTGTTCGCGCGCGAGCGCCTGGGCTCGACCGGGCTCGGCCACGGGGTGGCGATCCCGCATGGCCGCATCAAGGGGCTGAAGAACCCGCTGGCGGCGGTGCTGCGCGTGCAGCAGCCGATCCCCTTCGACGCCCCCGACGACGAGCCGGTCGCGCTGCTGATCTTCCTGCTCGTGCCCGAGGCGGCGACCCAGCGGCACCTGGAGATCCTGTCGGAGATCGCGGAGCTGCTGTCCGACCGCGAGCTGCGCGAGCGGCTCAAGACCGAGCCCGACGCGGCCACCCTGCACAAGCTGATCTGCGGCTGGCAACCGCTGAAGTCGGTCGCGTGACTGCGCGCGCCGGCGAGCGCAATCGCCGATGAAGCCGACCGTCATTTCCGCCGAGGCGCTGTTCGAGTCGCACCGCGGCTCGCTGCACTGGGAGTGGATCGCCGGCCACGCGCACCCGGAGCGGCGCTTCGACGAGGTCGCGGTGCGCGACGCGCAGTCGTCGGCCGATCTCGTCGGCTACCTCAACTACATCCACCCGTACCGGGTGCAGATCGTCGGCCGGCGCGAGGTCGCCTACCTTGGCGAGGCCTCGGGCCAGCCGCCCGAGGTGCAGGAGCGGCGCATCTCGCGCATCGTCGCGCTCGAGCCGCCGGTGCTGATCGTCGCCGACGCGCAGGTGCCGCCCGACCGGCTGGTGGCGATGTGCGAGCGCGCCGAGATCCCGCTGTTCGTCACCGCCGAGCCGGCCGGCCACGTGATCGACGTGGTGCGCGCCTACCTCGGCCAGTTGTTCGCCGAGCGCACCACGCGCCACGGCGTGTTCATGGACATCCTCGGCCTGGGCGTGCTGCTGACCGGCGAGTCGGGGCTGGGCAAGAGCGAACTCGGCCTGGAGCTGATCTCGCGTGGCCACGGACTGGTGGCCGACGACGCGGTCGACATCTTCCGCGTCGCGCAGACGGCGCTCGAGGGCCGCTGCCCCGAACTGCTGATGAACCTGCTCGAGGTGCGCGGCATCGGCCTGCTCGACATCAAGGCGATCTTCGGCGAGACCGCCGTGCGCCGGAAGATGCGCCTGAAGCTGATCGTCCACCTGGTGCGCAAGGAGACGCTGGAGCGCGAGTTCGAGCGCCTGCCGTACGAGCCGCTGTACGAGGAGATCCTCGGCGTGCCGGTGCGCAAGGCGGTGATCGCGGTCGACGCCGGCCGCAACCTCGCGGTGCTGGTCGAGGCGGCGGTGCGCAACACCATCCTGCAGCTGCGCGGCATCGACACCTACAAGGAATTCATCGAGCGCCACCACAGGGCGCTCGAGCAGGGCGGCAGCTAGGGCTGAGTACGGCCCGCTATTTTTTCGGCCGGAACTCGCAGTTCGGCCGCCGGCAGGTCGCGTACAGCGCCAGCGAATGGTCCTGCAGCGCGAAGCCGCGCTGCTCGGCCACCGCGTGCTGGTGGCGCTCGATCTCGGCGTCGTAGAACTCCTCGACCCGGCCGCAGTCCAGGCACACCAGGTGGTCGTGGTGCTTGCCCTCGTTCAGCTCGAACACCGACTTGCCCGACTCGAAGTGGTTGCGCGACAGGATGCCGGCCTGCTCGAACTGCATCAGCACGCGATAGACCGTCGCCAGCCCGATGTCCGAACCCTCGGCGAGCAGCACCTTGTAGACGTCCTCGGCCGACATGTGGCGCTGCTCGGCCCTCTGGAACACCTCGAGGATCTTCAGCCGTGGCAGTGTGGCCTTCAGGCCGCTGCTCTTCAGTTCGTCGGCATGCGACATCGGGCTCTCCGTCGGCGTCGGCGCGACAGCGCGCCGCTAGAATGGCCGGATCATATCGAGCGCCCTCGCGTGCGCCGGTTCTCGCCAGGCCACCCCATGTCCATGTCCCGGATTCCGTCGTCGGTGCTCGCTGCTGCGGCGCTGCTCGCGGGCTGCAGTTCGCTGCAGTCCTCCGACAGCCTGCTGTCGCGCATCACGCCCTACCACGTCGAGGTCGTGCAGGGCAACGTCGTGACGCGCGAGCAGATGGCGCGGGTGAGCGCCGGCCTGTCGCGCGCGCAGGTGCGCGACATCATGGGCTCGCCGCTGCTCACCGACCCGTTCCACGCCGACCGCTGGGACTACGTCTTCACGATCCGCCGCCAGGGCACCGAGCCGCAGCAGCGCAACATCGTGCTGCACTTCGAGGGCGACAAGCTGAAGAGCTTCGAGGCGCCGGAACTGCCGACCGAGCGCGAGTTCGTCACCTCGATCGACACCTTCAAGGAGAAGCGCCAGCCGCCGCAGCTGGCGCTGACCGACGAGCAGCGCCGCGCGCTGCCGGTGCCGCCGCGCCGCGCGGCGGAGGCA
>JBLMVT010000324.1:0-7426 GCA_050256835.1 Betaproteobacteria bacterium
TCGGCGATGCAGCTGGCGCAGAAGATCGGCAAGCCGTACCGCGAGGGCTTCGTCAAGAACCGCTACGTCGGCCGCACCTTCATCATGCCCGGGCAGTCGGTGCGCAAGAGGAGCGTGCGCCAGAAGCTCAACGTCATCGCCCAGGAGTTCAAGGGCCGCAACGTGCTGCTGGTCGACGACTCGATCGTGCGCGGGACGACCAGCCAGGAGATCGTGCAGATGGCGCGCGACGCCGGCGCGGCCAGGGTCTATCTGGCGAGCGCCGCGCCGCCGGTGCGCTGGCCCAACGTCTACGGCATCGACATGCCGACCAAGGGCGAGCTGATCGCACACGGCCGCAGCATCGAGGAGATCCGCCGCTTCATCGGCGCCGACGCGCTGATCTACCAGGACATCGTGCCGATGAAGCGCGTCGTCGGCGCGCTGAACCCGAAGCTCGACGGCTTCGAAGCCTCGTGCTTCGACGGCCACTACATCACCGGCGACATCTCCGCGGCCGACTTCGAGGCGCTGGCGACGCAGCGCGCGCTGCAGAGCGAGGAGGAGGACGCCGGCAACGGCGAGCGCTCGCGGCTCGCGCTGCAGGGCGCGGCGACGGAGTCGTGATGAGCGAGAAACCCGCCGGCATCCCGCGCGTCGACCTGCCGGCCGATGCCCGGCCCGACACCCTGGCCGTCCGCGAGGGCCTGCCGGCCAGCCGCTGGGGCGAGAACTCCGAGGCGCTGTTCCTCACCAGCAGCTTCGTGCACCCCGACGCGGCCACCGCGGCGGCGCGCTTTGCCAACGAGGAGGAAGCCTTCGTCTATTCGCGCTTCACCAACCCGACGGTGATGATGATGGAGCGGCGGCTGGCGGCGCTCGAAGGCATGCCCGCCTGCATCGCGACATCGAGCGGCATGAGCGCGATCGCGCTCATGGTGCTTGGGCTGCTGAAGGCGGGCGACCACGTGATCTGCTCGCGCAGCGTGTTCGGCTCGACGATCAAGCTGCTCGGCGGCGAGTTCGCGAAGTTCGGCGTCGAGACGACCTTCGTCTCGCAGACCGACCCCGTGGAGTGGCGCGCGGCGCTGCGGCCGACCACGAAGCTGCTGTTCGCCGAGACGCCGAGCAACCCGCTGACCGAAGTCTGCGACATTGCCGCGCTGGCGGCGATCGCGCACGGCGCCGGCGCGCTGCTGGCGGTCGACAACTGCTTCTGCACCCCGGCGCTGCAGAAGCCGGCGGCGCTCGGCGCCGACCTCGTGATCCATTCCGGCACCAAGTACCTCGACGGCCAGGGTCGCGTGGTGGCCGGCGCGGTATGCGGCGGCACCGACATCGTCGAGGGCAAGCTGGTCCCGCTGATGCGCAGCGTCGGCATGTGCCTGTCTCCTTTCAACGCCTGGGTCGTGCTGAAGGGGCTGGAGACGCTGTCGATCCGGCTGCGCGCGCAAAGCGAGCGCGCGGCGCGCCTCGCCGAATGGCTGCAGGCTCGGCCGCAGGTCGAACGCGTCTACTACCCCGGGCTGGCCTCGCACCCGCAGCACGCGCTGGCGATGGCGCAGCAGTCCGGCTGCGGCGGCGCGGTGGTGTCGTTCGTCGTGCGGGCGGCCGACGCCGGCTCGGCACGCGCGGCCGCCTTCCACGTCGTCGACTCGACGCGGATCTGCTCGATCACCGCCAACCTTGGCGACACCAAGACGACGATCACCCATCCGGCGAGCACCTCGCACGGCCGCCTCACCGAGGTGCAGCGCCAGTCCGCGGGCATCACCCAGGGGCTGATCCGCGTGTCCGTCGGGCTGGAGGACGTCGAGGACCTGCAGGCGGACCTCGCGCGCGGCCTGGACACGCTCGCCACATGACGGTCCGCACCCGCTTCGCGCCGTCGCCGACCGGCTTCATCCACCTCGGCAACATCCGCTCGGCGCTGTACCCCTGGGCGTACGCACGGGCGAAAGGCGGCACCTTCGTCCTGCGCATCGAAGACACCGACACCGAGCGCTCGACGCAGGAGGCGGTCGACCTGATCCTGGAAAGCATGCGCTGGCTCGGGCTCGACCCCGACGAGGGCCCGTACTTCCAGATGCAGCGCATGGACCGCTATCGCGCCGTGCTCGCGCGCATGCTCGAACAGGGCCTGGCCTACCGCTGCTACATGACGCCGGCCGAGCTCGATGCGCTGCGCCAGCGGCAGATGGCGGCCAGGCAGAAACCGCGCTACGACGGCACCTGGCGGCCCGAGCCGGGCAAGGCGCTGCCGCCGGTTCCGGCAGGCGTCGCGCCGGTGATCCGTTTTCGCTCGCCCGCCAGCGGCAGCGTGGGCTGGGACGACAAGGTCAAGGGGCGCATCGAGTTCGCCAACGACGAGCTCGACGACCTGGTCATCGCGCGCGGGGATGCGCAGATGCCTGACGGCATCGGCACGCCGACCTACAACTTCTGCGTGGTCGTCGACGACATAGACATGGGCATCACCCACGTCATCCGTGGCGACGACCACGTCAACAACACGCCGCGGCAGATCCACATCCTGCGCGCGCTGGGGGCAGAGCCGCCGGTCTACGCGCACCTGCCGACCGTGCTCAACGAGCACGGCGAGAAGATGAGCAAGCGCCACGGCGCCAAGCCGGTCACGCAGTACCGCGACGAAGGCTTCCTCGCCGAGGGCGTCGTCAACTACCTGGCACGGCTGGGATGGAGCCACGGCGACGACGAGATCTTCACGCGCGAGCAGCTGATCGAGTGGTTCGAGCTCGATCACCTCGGCAAGAGCGCCGGCCAGTTTGACGAGGCCAAGCTGCGCTGGGTCAACGCCCAGCACCTCAAGCGCAGCGACGACGCGACGCTGGCCACGCTGGTCGCGGTGCAGCTGTTCAAGCGCGGCATCGTCGCACCGGTCGACGAGCGGCTGGCGGCGATGTGCGCGCTGTTCAAGGACCGCTGCGCGACGACCGTGGAACTGGCCGACTGGCTGTCGATGTACTTCGCCGAGCGCGTCGAGCCGGCTGCGGCCGATCTCGCGGCGCATGTCGGCGAGGCGGTGCGCCCGGCGCTGGCCGCGCTCGCCGGTCGGCTCGAGCATCTCGACCACTGGGACGCGGCGTCGATCTCCCAGGCCTTCAAGGCGACGCTCGCCGGCAGCGGACTCAAGATGCCGCAGCTCGCTCCGGCGGTGCGCGTGCTCGTGTGCGGGCGCGTGCAGACGCCGTCGATCGACGCCGTGCTCGCGCTGTTCCCGCGCGAGACGGTGCTCTCGCGGCTGCGGGCCGCGTGAGCTTTTCTGTCTATAATCCGCGTCTCGCCTGAACGGTGCGAACCGCCGCGACACGGGGGTATAGCTCAGCTGGGAGAGCGCTTGCATGGCATGCAAGAGGTCAGCGGTTCGATCCCGCTTACCTCCACCAGCCGCAGGGTTCTTGCCGGGCATGCGAGACGATCCGACCAGCGTCCCCTTCGTCTAGAGGCCCAGGACACCACCCTTTCACGGTGACTACAGGGGTTCGAATCCCCTAGGGGACGCCACGTTACACGCAAGTGATCGATTCCCAAGGGAGTCGGTCGCGCGGGTGACGGACAAGACGAGCGTGTGATACAGGCGTGTGCAACATGCGCCGGCAAATCACACGCATGCATGAGACGAGAGACGGCGCCTTCTAGGCGCCGTCTTGCTTTTCGTCAGTCGCGAGAGTGTCAAGTGACGTGTCGGCAGGTCGAACATCTTGAACACCATCGTCATGCCCGGCATGTCGAGACTGCGGATGGTCTCGTGCCGAAGCGTGACCTTGTCGTCTTCCCGGTCGACCTTCGGACCTCGCCCGGTCACCTCGTCGCGGTAGTGCGAGGCGGGCTCTCTGTGCTGGCGCCATCCGCTTGGCCGCTCGCCGCGTCTTGACGGGCGTCAATCCCTTGCCGTGAAGAGGCGCACATGCTTTCGTAATCGTCCACAGGAGTGAACGCCATGTTGTTCGGTCACTTCTCGATTGGCCTTGGCCTGATGCTCGCCGCCGCCGCCTCACTGGCGCAGCAGCCACCCGCCACCGCGGCCCCCGCCCCTGCAGCGTCCGCCTCAGCGTCCAAGGACTGCGTGCGGCCCCGGGCCATGCACGGTACCGACAAGACGAGCATGCCGATGCCGATGCTCGGCCCCTGCCAGAGTGCCGCTTCGGCCTCGGCCCCGAAGGCCAAGCCCAAGCAAGCAGTGAACGGCCGGTGAACGGCCTCGCCGGGAGTCGAAGATGAAGTCGATTGCTCTTGCCGCGACCGTGGCGCTGGCCCTTGGCGGTTGCGCCTCGACGATGTCCGGCGGTGAAGAAGACCACGCGTCCCACCATCCTCAGGAGGCAGGGGCCGCGGCCCCTTCGCCCGAGCGCGTCGACATGCACATGAAGACGATGCAGGACATGCATCAGAAGATGATGGCCGCCAAGACGCCCGAGGAGCGACAGGCGCTCATGGCCGAGCACATGAAGGCGATGCAGGGTGACATGTCGATGATGTGCCAGATGGGCTCAGGCGGAGGCATGGGCATGGGCATGCAGGGCGACGGCGCTGCCCACCAGCCTCCGGACACAGCTGGCGCGCCATCGGCCGAGCGCCTCGACATGCAGATGAAGACGATGCAGGACATGCATCAGAAGATGATGGCTGCCAAGACGCCCGAGGAGCGTCAAGCGCTCATGGCCGAGCACATGAAGGCCATGGAGGGCGGCATGACGATGATGTGCGAGATGGGCTCTCGCGGGGGCATGGGCATGCAGGGCAGTGCCGGCTCGAACGACATGATGAAGCGCTGCATGAGCATGAAGGACACGACCATGCAGATGATGATGGACCGCGAGTCCGGCAGGCCGCCCGCCACGAAGTAGGCAAGGGACTCCGCCGCGGGACCATGTGGCCTCCCGCCGTTCTGAGTCGACATCCTGATCCGACGCCCCTAAGAGCCCCTAGGCACCAGCTGACTGGCAGCCCGCTCACGAGGTGCGTGGCATGCCGAAAACCGTAAAAGCAGGCCGAGCATGCGGCTAGCCTCGGGAGGGGCCGGCATGATGCTTGAGTTCCGTCTCAAAGGCCGACAGAGGCCTCACGTAGGGCGGGAGCGCCGTCTCTTTCGGGTGTGCTGGGCGGGTCTCGCCGCCCTCGCCGTGTTGCTGATGTGACGCGTCGTCCTGAAGGGGTGACGCAGCGGTGGCTCCTTGACCTTCCCATCACAGGAAGGTCAACACTGCAGCCAATTGGAGACGACATGCAGCCGACCCGCCCCGCCTCCACCGAACCTACGCCTCACGGCCGCGAAGGCGATGGCCATCGTCATGACCACCACCAGAGCGCCGGCGAACATGAGCACCATCCAGAGCCGCCGAACGAGCGCCTAGCGCCGAACGGCAAGCAGGTCGAATACACCTGCCCGATGCACCCTCAGGTGCGCCAGTGGGGCCCGGGCACCTGCCCCATTTGCGGCATGACGCTGGAGCCGGTGCTCGCGACGGCCGAGACCGCAGAGAGTCCCGAATTGCGCGACATGACGCGCCGATTCTGGATTGGCTTCGCGCTGACGGTACCGGTCTTTGCGCTTGAGATGGGCGGCCATCTCTTCGATATCCATCATCTCGTCAGGCCGCAGCTCTCCAACTGGATACAGCTGCTGTTCGGCACACCGGTCGTGCTCTGGGCCGGATGGCCATTCTTCGTGCGCGCCGTCGCCTCGGTGAGGAACCGCAGCCTCAACATGTTCACCCTCATCGCGATGGGCACGGGCGCCGCGTGGGTGTACAGCATCGTCGGCACGGTGGCGCCCGCGCTGTTCCCCTCGGCGCTCCGGCTGGATGACGGGGCCGTGCCCATCTACTTCGAGGCGGCGGCCGTCATCACGGTGCTGGTGCTGCTCGGGCAGGTACTGGAGTTGCGAGCCCGCGAGAAGACCTCGGACGCCATTCGAGCGCTGCTCGACCTGGCGCCGAAGACGGCGGTGCGAGTGAAGGACGACGGCACTGACGAGACCGTCCAAATCGACACGATTCACGTCGGCGCGTTGCTGCGCGTCCGGCCGGGCGAGAAGGTGCCGGTCGACGGTGAACTGGTCGAGGGCAAGGGAACGGTCGACGAGTCGATGGTGACCGGCGAGCCGATGCCGGTGGCCAAGGCGCCGGGCTCGAAGGTCACCGCCGGGACGCTGAACCAGACCGGCAGCTTCGTCATGCGTGCCGAGAAGGTCGGTGCCGACACGCTGCTCGCGCAAATCGTCCACATGGTCGCCGCGGCCCAGCGCAGCCGGGCGCCCATCCAGCGCATGGCCGACCAGGTGGCCGGCTGGTTCGTACCGGCGGTCATCGCCATCGCCGCGCTCACCTTCGTCGCCTGGCTGGCGTGGGGTCCGAGTCCCGCGTTCTCGTACGCGCTCATCGCGGCGGTGGCTGTGCTCATCATCGCCTGTCCCTGCGCCCTCGGCCTGGCGACGCCGATGTCCATCATGGTCGGCGTCGGGCGCGGCGCGCAGCAAGGCGTGCTGATTCGCGACGCCGAGGCGCTGGAACGGATGGAGAAGGTCGACACCCTGGTGGTCGACAAGACCGGAACCCTGACCGAAGGTCGACCGCGAGTCGTTCACGTCGAGCCCGCGGCGGGATTCGAGGCGGACGCTGTCCTGCAGAAGCTGGCGAGCGTCGAGCGCGCAAGCGAACACCCGCTGGCCGCGGCCATCGTCGCAGCCGCAGCCGAGCGCCACCTGCCGCTGGCACGGGTGACGGACTTCGATTCGCCGGTCGGCAAGGGAGTGGTCGGCACGGTCGAGGGTCAATCGGTGGTGTGCGGCAGCGCCCGCTTCCTGGCCGAGCACGGCATCGACGCGGCGCCGCTGGAGGACGCAGCGGAGGCCCAGCGCGTGCAGGCGGCCACTGTCATCTTCGTCGGACTCGGCGCACGCCTGGCGGGCTTCGTCGCCATCGCCGACCCCATCAAGGCGACGACCCCGGCGGCGCTGCAGGCGCTGCGCGAAGCGGGCGTGCGCCTGGTCATGCTCACCGGGGACGGCAGGAGCACGGCCGAGGCGGTGGGGCGCCGGCTGGGCATCGACGAGGTGGTCGCCGAGGTCTTTCCCGAGGACAAGGCCTCGGTCGTGCAGCGGCTGCGAGGCGAGGGGCGGGTGGTCGCCATGGCCGGCGACGGCGTCAACGACGCACCGGCGCTCGCCGCGGCCGAGGTCGGCATCGCGATGGGCACGGGAACCGACGTGGCGATGGAAAGCTCGGGCGTCACGCTGCTCAAGGGCGACCTGCTCGGCATCGTGCGGGCGCGCCGCCTGTCCAGGGCCACGATGCGCAACATCCGCGAGAACCTGTTCTTCGCCTTCGTCTACAACACGCTGCGTGTGGCGGTCGCGGCGGGCGTTCTGTATCCGTTCTTCGGCGTGCTGCTCAGCCCGGTGATGGCGGCGGCGGCGATGAGCTTC
>JBLMVT010000325.1:0-13216 GCA_050256835.1 Betaproteobacteria bacterium
CTGAGCGCCGAGCGCTTCGGCCACGGCGACGTAGCCGGTCGCGCCGGCGCCGTCGAGCGACACGAGATAGTGGCCGTCGGCCGTCTGCGCGGCGATGCCGAGGTCGACCAGGCTGCCGTACGCCGGATGGTTCGAGCGCCAGCGTTCCTGCGCGAGCTGCAGCAGCGCCAGCCGGACGATCGCGTCGGTGCGGTGGGCGCGGCGCACCTGCTCGGCGAAGGCGGGATAGGCCAGCGAAGTCATGACGGCGGCGATCGCCAGCCCGGCCATCGACTCGAGCAGCGTGAAGCCGGCGTGGGTCGACGGGGTCAGCATGGCTTGTACCCCGGCATCGCCCCGGCCGGCGTGCACGAGCGCACCCGGCCCATGATGTTGACGACGTGGTGGATCGCGTAGCCGCTGCCCAGCACCTTGACCGTGCCGGCCGGCGTGGTCGTGCCGCGCACCGGATGGAACAGCATCGAGGCAACGTTCGACTGCAGCGTCACGCCCCGACCTGCCGGAATGAGCACGGTCTTGATCTCGCGCGCACCGTTGGAGCAGCTCGCCGGCGCGCTGCCGCTGCACGAGCAGTCGCCAGCATCGCCGGTGTGCAGCACGTAGCAGGCGCCGGCGGCCGGCGCGAAGAAGCTGACGCGCACGCTCTCGTTGCGGGCGATCGCCTCGCTGCGGGCGTACAGCAGGTCGGTGGCCAGCTCGACCGACGGCGCCTCGACCTGGCGGCGCGCGTTCATCTGCTTGAACGACGGCACCGCCGCGCCGGCGAGCACCGCCGCCACGGCCATCGCCGCCACCGCCTCGACCAGCGTCAGGCCCGCCTGTCTGTGTTTGCTCCCCATGGCATCGTCTCCTTGTCGTGATCGCCTGTGATCACTCTAGGAAACGCGCCGCGGCACGCCCATCCGACCGATGGGTGCACCCTTTGGGGGGAGCTGATCAGATGTCGCGGATCAGCTGCCGGAACTCGTCGACGTCCTCGAAGCTGCGGTAGACCGAGGCGAAGCGCACGTAGGCAACCTTGTCGATGCGCTTGAGCTCGCGCATCACCAGCTCGCCCAGCCGCGAGGAGGGCACCTCGCGCGCGCCGGTGGCGAGCAGCTTGTCCTCGATGCGCTCGAGCGCGGCGTCAACCTGCTCGACGCTGACCGGCCGCTTGCGCAGCGCCAGCATCATCGAAGCGCGCATCTTGGCGCGGTCGAAGTCGACGCGCGAGCCGTCCTTCTTGACCACGCTGGGCAGCGCGATCTCGCTGCGCTCGTACGTGGTGAAGCGCTTGTCGCAGTGCAGGCAGCGGCGGCGCCGGCGCACGACGTCGCCCTCGTCGGACTCGCGCGTCTCGACGACCTGGGTTTCGGCGTTCGAGCAGAACGGGCAGCGCATCGGTCGGCTTGGCGTCATTCCGGCGCGGGCCGGAATCCAGTCTCTTTGAGGGTGGTCGCTGGGTCTCGACTTGTGCCGGGACGACCAGGCGCTTCAGCCGTAGACCGGAAAGCGCTTCGTCAGCGCCGCGACGCGCTCGCGCACCGCGGCGATGTTCGCCTCGTCGTCGGGGCGGTCGAGCACGTCGGCGATCAGGTTGGCGGTCAGCCGCGCCTCGGCCTCGCCGAAGCCGCGCGTCGTCATCGCCGGGCTGCCCAGGCGGATGCCGCTGGTGACCATCGGCTTCTGCGGGTCGTTGGGGATGCCGTTCTTGTTGCAGGTGATGTGCGCGCGGCCGAGCGCGTCTTCGGCGTGCTTGCCGGTCATGCCCTTGGCACGCAGGTCTACCAGCATGACGTGGCTTTCGGTGCGCCCGCTGACGATGCGCAGTCCGCGCCGCGTCAGCTCGTCGGCCAGCGCCGCCGCGTTGACGAGCACCTGCTGCTGGTAGCGCCTGAACTCGGGCGCAAGCGCCTCCTTGAAGGCGACCGCCTTGGAGGCGATGACGTGCATCAGCGGGCCGCCCTGGCTGCCGGGAAAGATCGCGCTGTTGATCTTCTTCGCGATCGCCTCGTCGTTCATCAGCACGATGCCGCCGCGCGGGCCGCGCAGGCTCTTGTGCGTCGTCGAGGTCACGACGTCGGCGTGCGGCAGCGGGTTCGGGTAGATGCCGGCCGCGATCAGCCCGGCGTAGTGCGCCATGTCGACCATGAGATATGCGCCGACCGCGCGGGCGACCTGGGCGAAGCGCGCGAAGTCGATGCGCAGGCTGTACGCCGAGGCGCCGGCGATGATGAGTTTCGGCCGGTGCTCGCGGGCGAGGCGCTCCATCGCGTCGTAGTCGATCGCCTCGGCGGCATCGAGCCCGTAGCTCACGACCTTGAACCATTTGCCGCTCATGTTCAGCGGCATGCCGTGCGTCAGGTGGCCGCCCTCGGCCAGGCTCATGCCCATCACCGTGTCGCCGGGGGTGAGCAGGCCAAAGAACACCGCCTGGTTGGCTTGCGAGCCCGAATTGGCCTGCACATTGGCGTGCGCCGCGCCGAACAGCTGCTTCACCCGGTCGATCGCGAGCTGCTCGACCACGTCGACGTTCTCGCAGCCGCCGTAGTAGCGCCTGCCGGGGTAGCCCTCGGCGTACTTGTTGGTGAGCTGCGTGCCCTGCGCCTGCATCACCGCGGGCGAGGCGTAGTTCTCGCTGGCAATCAGCTCGATGTGGTCTTCCTGGCGGCGGTTCTCGGCCTCGATGGCGGCCCAGATCTCGGGATCGACACGGGCGACGGTCGATTGGGTGCGGTCGAACATGTACGAAGGCGGCTGGGGGTCGGCCCCACGGCGGCGTTGGCCGCTCGTCGGGTGGGTCGCCCAGTGTAATGCCGGCGCCCGCGCCAGCCGGCTCAGGGCGTCGGCCTCAGGGCGTCAGCGAGGCGACGCGGGCGTCCGGCACCTTGGCATCGACCGGGGCGGTCTTCGCCGACTCCGCGGCGGGCCGGGCCGGCGCCGTGCCCGCCGGCAACGGTGACGGCGCCGTGAATATCGGCACCTGCTTGCCGCTGGCCACCAGCCGCAGGCGCTGCTGTTCGGCCAGCACCTTGCCGGCGTAGCCGCCGTCGTCCTCGAGGTTGGCGGCGCCGACGTAGAAGCGCAAGCCGGCCTCGAGGCCGCCGGCGCGGCGGATGCAGTCCTTGAGCACCTGCGCGCCGACGCGCAGGTTGGTGACCGGGTCGAACGCGGCCAGCGAGCCGCCGAAGGCCTCGTACTTGTCGTCGTGCACCCGCGTCATCACCTGCATCAGCCCCTGCGCGCCGACCGTGCTCTGCGCGAAGGGGTTGAAGCTCGACTCGACCGCCATGATGGCGAGGATCAGCGTCGGGTCGATGCCGACCCGCTCGCCGACGTACCAGGCCTCCTTGACCAGCCGGCTGATCGGCTCGGGAGCGACGCGATAGCGGCGCGCGATCCAGTTGGCCACGCCTGCCTGCGGGCGGGTCAGCTCCTTCGGGTCGCTGGCAGTCGCCCGGGCGACGGCGTCCGGCTCGGCCAGCGCGGAGAGCAGCTTCTGGTCCGGGTCGACCGCCATCGCCTGCCGGCTTTGCAGCCAGCCGAAGGCCTGTTCCTCGACCTTCTGGCGCATCTCCGGGTGGCCGAGCGCGAACGCGGCGGCGGCCACGACCAGCAGCCCGAGCAGCGCCAGCGTGTTGTGGCTCACCTCGAGCAGCCCCTGGCCGACGTCGCGCAGGAAGACGCCGGCCGAACGGCCGACGGCCTGCTGTGCGCGCACGAGTCGTTGTAGCGTCGTCATGTCGTCGTTCTCCTTCGCCTCCCGCCTGCCGAAGACGGCGGGCAGGCGACGGCGATAATCCGCCGCGCCCCGCCCCAGACAGGAGCGTCGGACGCAGCTTGCACGGGCCGGCAGCTGTCGCGCCACCCCGCGGCCAGTGGGTTCGGGTAAACCCTAGATACCGGCGAATGGCGAATTCTAGAAAGGCCTTTCATAACGAGTCAAGTATATGAATGACGTGAAATATTCTGTTTCAGAATGAAGTACGCGGACCTCCGTGACTTCATGCGCACCCTGGAAGGCTCGAACGAGCTGCGCCGCGTTGCGGAGCCCGTTTCTCCGCAGTTCGAGATGACAGCGCTCAGCGACCGGGTCCTTCGGGCGGGGGGGCCGGCGCTGCTCTTCGAGCACCCGATCGGTTACGAAATGTCATGCTTGACAAACCTGTTCGGCACCCGTGAACGGGTGGCGCGCGCCATGGGGGCGGCCGAGGTCGGCGAGCTGCGCGAGGTCGGGCGCCTGCTGGCCGCGCTCAAGGAGCCCGAGCCGCCGAAGGCGCTGAAGGAGGCTGGCCGGCTGCTGCAGATGGCCAAGGCACTGTGGGACATGAAGCCGGCGACCGTCGGCCGTCCACCCTGCCAGGAGGTCGTCCTGCAGGGCGACGAGATCGACCTCGGCCGGCTACCGGTGCAGACCTGCTGGCCCGGCGATGCCGGCCCGCTGATCACCTGGGGGCTGGTGATCACGCGTGGCCCGCAGCAGGGCGTGGCCCGGCCGCGCGCGCGCCAGAACCTCGGCGTCTACCGCCAGCAGGTGATCGGCAGGCGGCGCACTGTCATGCGCTGGCTGGCGCACCGCGGCGGCGCGCTCGACTTCCGCGACTTCGCCGCTGTCCATCCCGGTCGGCCGTTCCCGCTTGCGGTGGCCCTCGGCGCCGACCCGGCGACCATCCTCGGCGCCGTGACCCCCGTGCCCGACACGCTGTCCGAATACCAGTTCGCCGGCCTCCTGCGCGGCGCACGCACCGAGGTGGCGGCGAGCGGCGTCGGCGAGGGCGAACTGAAGCTGCAGGTGCCGGCGAGCGCCGAGATCGTCCTCGAGGGTCACCTGCTGCCCGCCGAGCCGGGCTGGCGCGGCACCGGCGAGACCGGCGTGGCGCTGGCCGAGCGCGGCGGCTACCTGCACGCGCTCGAAGGGCCGTTCGGCGACCACACCGGCTACTACAACGAGCAGGAGTGGTTTCCGGTGTTCGAGATCGAGCGGCTCACGCATCGCCGCGACCCGATCTATCACTCGACCTACACCGGCAAGCCACCCGACGAGCCGGCCGTGCTCGGCATGGCGCTCAACGAGGTGTTCGTGCCGATCCTGCAGAAGCAGTTTCCGGAGATCGTCGACTTCTGGTTGCCGCCCGAGGGCTGCAGCTATCGGCTCGCGGTGATCTCGATGAAGAAGAGCTATCCGGGCCACGCCAAGCGGCTGATGTTCGGCGTGTGGAGCTTCCTGCGCCAGTTCATGTACACCAAGTTCATCGTCGTCACGGACGACGACGTCGACGTGCGCCGCTGGCCCGAGGTCGTCTGGGCGATCACCACGCGCATGGACCCCGTGCGCGACACCACGCTGGTCGAACACACACCGATCGACTACCTCGATTTCGCGTCGCCGGTCAGCGGGCTGGGCGGCAAGATGGGCCTCGACGCGACGAACAAGTGGCCGGGCGAGACCGCACGCCCGTGGGGCCGGCCGATCGCGATGGACGCGGCGGTCGAGGCGCGCGTCGCGCCGCTGTTCGACGCCCTGATGGCGGCGCGCTGATCGCCCCGCTGCGCGCACGCCGATCGCTTGACCTCGTCCGGCGGCTCGCCTATCTTCGCTTTGCCTGCGACGCAGGCATCTCCATGGCGCAGTCGCTGCGCGCCAGGAGCCCCGGACTCCATCCCTCCGGAGCTCCACGTGGCCTCAAGGCCACTGACCCCTCCCCACTGCAAGGTGCGGAGGGGTTTTCACTGGGCCGCTCAGCTCCCCGCCAGCAGCCCCAGCGCTTCGTGCAGCACATGGTGGACGTGGGCCAGCCCCTGTGCCGTCGGCATCCAGCGCAGCAGCGGGCGCTCGACGCGCGGTGCCAGCCCCATCGGTGCGGCCACGATGCGCACGCGCCCCTGCGACGCCTCGCGGAACGCGCGCGCCGCGCGCGGCATGTGCCAGCCATGAGTGACGAGGACGATCGTCGCGACCCCAGCCGGGCGCAGCAGGGCGATGCTGCGCGCCGCGTTCTCGCGCGTGTCGCGCGACGCCGTCTCGAGCCAGCGCAGCGGGCGACCGAAATCGGCGGCGGCGATGCGTGCCGCGATCTCGGCCTCGGCGATCTCGCCTTCGTGCCCGAAACCCGGACCGCCGCTGAAGGCCAGCGGCGCACCAGTCTCGCGGCCGAGCCAGACGCCGTAGCGCAGCCGCTCGAGGGCGAGCGCGGGCAGGCTGCTGGCCCCGTACTCCGGCGCGAGCAACTCGCGCCCGCCGCCCAGCACGACGATCGCCACGTCGTGGTCGGTGCGCGCCTGCAGTCGCAGAGCGGCCCGCTGCTGCGCCGACAGTGCCGGCGGCGGGTGCAGCAAGGCGCGGTCGAGCAGCTCGCCGAAGCCCGCGCAGCCGCACAGCCAGCCGCCGACCACACCGATGCCGAGCACGAGCCAGCCGACGCCGCGGCGCCGCCACAGCAGCGCGCCGCCGGCCAGCGCGAGCAGCAGCAGCGGCACCGGCGGAAGCACCAGCGCGGCGAGCACCGCCTTCCACCAGCCCAGTCCGAGGTCGCCGACGAGCGCGTTCATGGCGCCGCATTGTGCGGGCGGCGTGAGGGCTTCGTGCGCGGCGTGACCGGCGCGCGATCGCGCGGACGAATAATCGGATGCACTCTCATCCCGCGGAGGCCGCCATGTCCGACACGCCGTCCACCACCGAGGTCGCCACGCTCGCCGGCGGCTGCTTCTGGTGCCTCGAAGCCGTCTATCTCGATGTCGACGGCGTGCTCGGCGTCGAATCAGGCTACAGCAACGGCCACGTCGCGCGGCCGAGCTACGAGCAGGTCTGCCGCGGCGACACCGGCCACGCCGAGGTCGTGCGCATCACCTACGACCCGCAGCGCATCGGCTTTCGCGACCTGCTCGAGATCTTCTTCTCGATCCACGACCCGACCACGCCGAATCGCCAGGGCAACGATGTTGGCACGCAGTACCGCTCGGGCATCTACACGCATGGCGACGAGCAGGTGCGCATCGCGCGAGAGGTCGTCGCCGAACTGGCCGCGCACGGCGTTCGCGCCGTCACCGAGATCGAGCCCGAGCACGACTGGTGGCCGGCCGAGGCCTACCACCAGCGCTACTTCGAGCGCCATCCCGACGCCGGCTATTGCGCCTTCGTCGTCGCACCGAAGGTGGAGAAGTTCCGCAAGACCTTCGCGGCGCGGCGCCGTCGCGCCTGAGCCTCGCGGCTCAGGGGGCGAGCCGTTCGCGCACCCAGCGGCCGGCTTCGTCGAGCCGGTAGCGCAGCCGGTCGTGCAGGCGCGAGGCGCGCCCCTGCCAGAACTCCCAGGCGTCGGGCACCAGCCGGAAGCCGCCCCAGTGTGGTGGCCTCGGTGGATGGAGCAGGTACTTCGCGCCTGCCTTCGCCGCATTGGCGAGCAGCACCGCGCGCGAGGCGATGACCTGGCTCTGCGGCGACGCCCAGGCGCCGATGCGCGAATCGAGCGGCCGCGACGCGAAGTAGGCGTCCGACTCGGCGGCATCGACCTTGCCGACGCGGCCTTCGATGCGCACCACGCGCTCCAGCTCGACCCAGTGGAACTGCAGCGCCGCGTAGGGGTGGATGGTCAGTTCGCGACCCTTGCGGCTTTCGTAGTTGGTGTACCAGACGATGCCACGCGCGTCGCAGCCCTTGATCAGCACCGGCCGCGTCGACGGCCGGCCGTCGGCGCCCACCGTGGCGACCGTCATCGCGTTGGGCTCGGGCAGCTCGGCGGCGATCGCCTCGGCGAGCCAGCGTTCGAACTGCAGGCGCGGGTCGGCATCGCTGGCCGATTCGTCCAGTTCGGCGCGTTCGTAGCTCCTGCGCAGGTCGGCCAGATTGGTCATGGTTCCAGTATATGAAGCCGGCGCTAGGGAGATGCCTTAGGTGAAGGCCCCACTGGCCGCGGCAGGGTCTGCCTCCCATGCTTGATGCAGCCCGCGGCAGACGGGCATTCGCAAGCAACAGCAAGAACACGCGGGCGGAAGGGAAGGCCGATGACATCGCGGCCGGTGGTGATCGTGCTGGCGGCGGGCAGCGGTTCGCGTTTCGCCGGGCCGTCGCACAAGCTGGGACAGCGCCTCGGCGACACGAGCGTGCTTGGCCGCGTGCTGCGCCAGGCGCTGGCCAGCCAGCTGCCGGTGGTGGTCGTCACCACCGAGATGTTCGCCGCCGAGGCGCGGGCGCATCTGGCCGCGCGCGACGTCGTCGTCGTCCCGCAGACCGGCACGCCGAGCGCGCTGCCGCTGGGCATGGGTTATTCGATCGCCGCCGGCGTGGGCGCGCGGCCGAACGCCTCGGGCTGGCTGGTCCTGCCCGGCGACATGCCGCTGGTGCAGCCGCGCTCGCTCGTCGCGGTGGGACAGGCGCTCGAGCACCATCCGGTGGCGTTCGCGCAGTACCAGGGCCGGCGCGGACACCCCGTCGGTTTCGGCGCCGAGCTGTACTCCGAACTGGTGGCGTTGTCGGGCGATACCGGCGCGCGCCGGCTGCTCGCGCGCTATCCGTCGCACGCCGTCGAGGTCGACGACCCGGGCGTGCTGATCGACATCGACACCGAGGCCGACCTGCAGCAGGCGCGCGCCGCCGCGCCGTGAGCGTCAGGCCAGCGCGTGCGCCCGCACCAAAGCGACCAGGCGCTCGATGCCGCGGTCTCGGATGCAGTGCTCGCGCAGGCTGTGCGCAGTGTCGAGCAGGTAGTCGAGCGTGCGGCCGTAGCGTCCGCGGGCCGCGCGCAGGATGGCAACGACCTCGGCGTCGTCGAGCGTGCCGGTGTAGTTCGGGCTGCGCCGGTCGAGCGTGAACGCGAGCGCGCTGACTTCCTGCAGCGCTCCGTCGACGAGCGTGCGGCAGCGCAGCCAGCGCGGGTCGTAGACACCGGTCGGCATCTCGCGCAGCCACAGGCGCTCCAGCTCGCGCTCGGCGCGCTCGCGCGCGATGCGGTAGACGACGCCGCGGCACGAGCCGCCGCTGACGAGCGCGAACACCAGGCCCGGGCAATCGGGCGTGCCGCGGTTGACGCGCGAGCGCATTTCCAGCGCGCGGTGGAAGCCGTGCACCACGCCGACGCGGCGCTCGGCGTACTCGAATTCGGGTCGCCAGATCAGCGAGGCGTAGCCGAACACCCAGAGGTCGCCGCGCTCGTCCCAGCCGCGGCGCGTCGCGTCGAGCAGGGGCTGCGGGTCGCGGACGACGAACGGGGCTAACTCGGCATCCATGCGTGCACTGTAAGACGGCGCGCCGCACGCGGCGCGTGCAAAAGGCATGACGTGCGTGACCCTGACGCGCTCGCTGTCGCCTGCCGGTCACGCTGCCGGCGGCTCGCATAATCGTCCGCATGACAGCCGCCAGCGCCGGGCAGGGCGCGAACCCGTGGAGCTGAGCCGCCTGGCCGACGCCGGCCCGGTGATCCCGGTCATCGTGCTGCGCCGGCGCGACGACGCCGTGCCGCTGGCGCGCGCCCTGCTCGCCGGCGGCGTGCGCGTGCTCTTGATCACGCTTCGCACGCCGGTCGCGCTCGATGGCATGCGCGCCATTGCCGAGGCGCTGCCCGAGGCCGTCGTCGGCGCCGGCACGCTGCGCAGCGCGGCCGACGTGCGCGCGGCCGTGCACGCCGGCTGCCGCTTCGGCGTCAGCCCCGGCTACACGAGCGAGGTCGCCGCGCCCTGCCGCGACCTCGGCCTGCCGCTGCTGCCCGGCGTGGCGACGGCCAGCGAAGTGATGGCCGCCAGCGCCGACGGCCACCGCCTCCTCAAGTTCTTTCCGGCCGTCGCGGCCGGCGGCGTGGCGATGCTCGAAGCGCTGCACGGCCCGTTCCCCGACATCGCCTTCTGCCCGACCGGTGGCCTGACCGCGCAGACCGCGCCGCAATATCTGGCGTTGCCCAACGTGCGCGTGTGCGGCGGATCGTGGCTGACGCCCGAGGACGCGGTCGCGGCCGGCGACTGGGAGCGCATCACCGCGCTGGCGCGTGCGGCGAGCGCGCTTCGCCCCTGACCTTCAGCCGCCCTTGCGCTCGATCAGCTCGATCTTGTAGCCGTCGGGGTCGGTGACGAAGGCGATCACCGTCGTGCCGCCCGCCACCGGGCCGGCCGGGCGCGTGACGTTGCCCCCGCCGGCGCGGATGCGTTCGCAGGCGGCGGCCGCGTCGGGCACCTCGATGGCGATGTGACCATAGGCGTTGCCAAGGTCGTAGTGGTCGACGCCATGGTTGTACGTCAGCTCGATCTCGGCGTGCTCGGGGTTGCGACCGTAACCGACGAAGGCCAGCGAGTACTTCTGCTCGGGCCGCTCGGTGGTGCGCAACAGCTGCATGCCCATCACGCGGGTGTAGAAGTCGATCGAGCGCTGCAGGTCGCCGACGCGCAGCATGGTGTGCAGCAGTCGCATCAGGAGGCTCCCGGGGTCGGCGCTTCGAAGATGAAGCAGGTGGTCGAGGCGTGAGCGTACAGCGTGCCGTCGGGGCCGGCGAGCCGCCCCTCGGCGGTGCCCATGCTGCGGCCGAGGTGGACCACCTCGCCGCTCGCGCGCACGAGCGGCACCTTGTCGGTCAGTGCCCGCACGATGTTGACCTTCAGCTCGACCGTCGTGTACAGGCGACCTGCCGGCAGCGCCGAGTGCACCGCGCAGGCGACCGCCGAGTCGAGCAGGGTGGCGAACCAGCCGCCGTGCACGCTGCCGAGCGGGTTGTAGTGCGCACGCCCGGGCCTGCCCTGGAACACGACGCGCCCGGGCTCGGCGGCGATCAGCAGGAAGTCGAGCGTGCGTCCGATGTGCGGCAGCGGCAGCTCGCCGGCGAGCATCGCCCGGAACAGCGCGATGCCGGGTTGCGCGGCGAGCCGCTCGCGGTCGATCACGCCGGGCTCGGGCGTGCCAGCGCGCAGCGCGGCCTCCTCGGCCTGCCAGAGTGCGAGCGTGGCGGCGGCCTGTTCGGGGGTGTCGGGCATGGGATCGTCCGTTCGAGATGGTTCAGCGCCGTGCGGCATCGCGCCCCGGCGCCACGTCGTCGCCGTAGGCGTCGCGCCAGCGCTGCATCAGGCGCTGGTGCTCGTCGAGCCGCTCCTCGGGCAGGCCGTCCGGGGTGTGCCAGGCGGCGATGCGCGACTCGACCGCAAAGTGCGAGGTCGGCCGCACGGCGCCGGGCTCGTCGAGGCTTCCGACGGCGAGGTCCATGCGTTCGGAGTCGAGGTATTCGAAGCTGAGCGGCGTGCCGCAGTCCGGGCAGAAGCCGCGCCGCGCGATCCGCGACGACGCGTAGTACGCAGGCGTCGCGCCGCCCCAGCGCACGTCGGCCTTGGCGACGTTGAGGAAGGCGGCGCGCGTGTTGCCGAAGGCGAGCTGGCACATGCGGCAGTGGCAGTAGTAGCCGTCGCGGCTCGCGTTGCGCGCCTCGTAGCGCGTGCGCCCGCACAGGCAGCCGCCGGTCAGCGGCAGGTCGTCGTCCATGCTTCGCCCCTCAGACGGTGTAGTTGAGCGCCAGCCGGCCGCCGTCGACGTAGACGATCTGGCCGGTCAGGTAGCCGGCCGCGCCGCTCAGCAGGAACGCCGCCACGTCCGCGACCTCGGCCGGTTCGCCGAGCCGGCGCAGCGGCGTGCGGCTCATGATGCGCGCGCGCGACTCCTCGCTGGTCAGCACCGCCTGGCGCGCCAGTTCGGTGGCGATCGTCCCGGGTGCGACCGCGTTGACGCGGATGCCGTGGTCGGCCAGCGCGAGCGCCATCGCGCGCGTGAGCTGGTTGATTGCGCCCTTGCTGGCGTTGTAGCTGGCGATGCTCGGGATCGCGGTGACGCCGTTGACCGAACTCATGTTGACGATCGATCCGCTGCGCCCGGCCGCGACGATCGCGCGCGCCACCGCCTGGCCGACGAGGAACGAGCCCTTGAGGTTGACGTCGAGCACGGCGTCCCAGTCGGCCTCGACGATGTCGAGGAAGCTCGCCGCCTTGAAGATGCCGGCGTTGTTGACCAGCCCGTCGATCGGCCCGATCGCATCGGCGCTCGCCGCCAGCGCGCCATCGACCTCGGCCTTCGAGGCGACGTTGCAGTGCGCGTAGGTCGTGCGCGCGCCGCCCTTGGCGAGCGCCTCGGCGAGCGCACGGCCGCGCGCGTCGTCGATGTCCCACAGGGCGACCGCCGCGCCATCGGCGGCCAGCCGCTCGGCGCAGGCCGCGCCGATACCCTGCGCCGCGCCGGTGACGACGATGGCGCGGCCCTCGAGGTGGAAATGAACGCGGGTCATGGCGTCAGTGTACGAGCGGGTTCAGGCGACCGCGCGGTCGAGCCAGACGCCGACGCCCTGCGCGTTCAGCTCGACGTCGACGGCGAGCAGCTCGCGCAGCCGCGCCTCGGGCAGGGCAACGCCGTGCGCGCGCAGCCGTTCCAGGTAGAGCGCCTCGAAGGCGCGCTTCAATGCATCGTGGCGCGAGGCATCGGCCGGCGCATCGCGCGCCAGGTCGACCATCGCGTCGACCACGTCGAGCAGCTGCGCGCCCAGCCGCGCCACGTCGGCGGCGCCGGCGCCGACCGCGCCGAAGTGCGTCACGTACATGCGCTCGGGCACGCGCTCGAGCAGCCGCGCGACCGAGGCGCGCAGCGGCGCGGGCTCGAACTGCACCGGCGTCGTCGTCGGCAGCATGAACGGCCCGCGCTCGGTCGCGAACTCCGGGTAGGCCAGGCCGAAGGTGTCGCCGGTGAACCAGCCGCGGCTGGCCTCGTCCCAGACGCAGTGGTGGTGGCGCGCATGGCCCGGGGTGTCGATGAAGACGAGCGGCCGGCCCGCGAGGTCGAGCGTGAAGCCGTCGTGCGTCGCCATCACGCGATCGGCGTCGACGCCGACGATGGTGCCGTACGAGCGCGCCATCTCGGCTTCGCCGTAGACGGCGGTCGCCCCGGCCACCAGCGCCGACGGGTCGATCAGGTGGCGCGCGCCGCGCGGATGCACGACCAGCCTGGCGTTCGGCAGCGAGCGCATCAGCAGCCCGACGCCGCCGGCATGGTCGAGGTGCACGTGGGTGGCGATCAGCCAGTCGACCGCTTCCGGGCCGACGCCGGCCCGTCCGAGCGCGGCCAGCAGCCGCGGCACGCCGTGGTTGGTGCCGGTGTCGACGAAGGCGGCGCGGCCGCGCTCGACGATCAGGTAGGCGGCGTCGAAGCGCGCTCGCACGAAGCCGGTGTCGATGACGTGGATGCCGTGCGGCAGCCCCTGCACGAAGTCGGTCATGGCAAGGTCATCCCGGC
>JBLMVT010000326.1:0-5160 GCA_050256835.1 Betaproteobacteria bacterium
AGCCGGTCGCGTCGGGCGTCGGGCGGATCACGGCGCGGCGCACCGGCCGCGCGGCGATCACGGCATGGGCGTCCATGCGCTCGGGGTCGTCGCCCATCACGTAGGGCGCGCTGCGCGGGTCGACGGCCTCGCGCACCGGCCCGAGCGCGACGCGAAAGCCCGGCGCGAGCCGCGCCTCGCCGCTCGACGCGAGCACGGTGCCGGCGGCGTCGAGCAGGTAGAGCTGGGTGTCGGGCTCGAACAGCACCAGCCCGCGCAGCCAGCTGCGGAACTCGTCGGGCTGGCGCTCGTGCAGCTCGAACAGGTCGTCGTACATCGTCACCACGCGATCGAGGAACTCGCTGGCGCGGTGGTAGGCGATCTCGCGCTCGAAGCGCTGGAACGCGTAGAGCACGCTGGCGATGACGAGCAGCGCCGTCAGCACGCCGGTGGCGAACACCGTCAGTGCGAGCCGGGCGCGGACGCTCACGGCGCGTCGCGCATCTTGTAGCCGGCGCCGCGCACCGTGAGGATGTACCGGGGGCGCATCGGGTCGGCCTCTAGCTTGGCGCGCAGGCGGTTGATGTGCGTCGTCACCGTGTGCTCGTAGCCGTCGTGCGTGTAGCCCCAGACCGCGTCGAGCAGCTGCGAGCGCGAGAACACGTGGCCCGGGTGCTGGGCGAAGTGCAGCAGCAGGTCGAACTCGAGCGCCGTGCAGTCGACGGCGCGCCCGCCCAGGTGCACCAGCCGCTTGGCCGGCTGGATCTCGAGGTCGCCGTTGCGCACGACCGCGCCCGGCGCGGCCGACCCCGCCGCCTGCTGAGCCTGGCGCAGCAGTTCGGCGCGCCGCAGCAGCGCCTTCACGCGCGCCAGCAGCTCGGCCAGCGAGAACGGCTTGGTCAGGTAGTCGTCGGCGCCGAGTTCGAGGCCGAGCACGCGATCGAGCTCGGTCGACTTGGCGGTCAGCATGAGGATCGGCGTGCTGCGCTGCCTGGCGCGCAGCGCCTTGCAGACCTCGAGGCCGTCCATGCCGGGCATCATCAGGTCGAGGATCAGCAGGTCGTCGGCGCGTTCGTTCTGGCTCGCCAGCGCGGCCAGCCCGTCGCCGACCGCGGTCACCGCGTAGCCGGCGCTGCGCAGGTTCATCGCGATCAGCTCGCGGATGTCGGTCTGGTCCTCGGCCAGCAGGATGGACGCCATGGCGCGGCATTGTCGCGCGCGCTCGCCGCGTCTTACACGCGCGGCCGGCGCAAATGTGATCTGCGCGTGAGCTGCGGTGACGCTGGCGCGAGGCGCGGCGACGACAGTCTCCTGCATCGACACCCCCGACGAGCCGCTCATGAACATCGCCGCCGCCTGCCACTCGCCCGCCGTCGCCGCTGGCGAGTTGGTCGCCCACCGCAGCTACCTGGTGCGCTTCGCGCAACGCCGGCTGCACGACCCGGTGCTCGCCGAGGATGCGGTGCACGACGTGTTCGAGGCCGTGCTCGCCGGCCGCGCCGCGTTCGCCGGCCGCGCGGCGCTGCGCTCCTGGCTAACCGCCGTGCTCAAGCACAAGATCGTCGACCTGGTGCGGCGACGCCCGCTGCACGAACCGCTCGACGACGAGGACAGCGACGCCGATGGCTCGGCTCACGCGAGCACGCAGCCCGGCCCGGAGGAGGTCGCCGAGCAGCGCGAGCGGCTGGCGCACACGCTCGCGCGCATCGAGGCCCTGCCTGATCCGCTGCGCGAGGTGGTGCGGCTGCGCGTGCTCGAGGAGCGCGACACCGCCGAGGTGTGCCGGCGCCTGGCCATCAGCGAGGACAACCTGTTCGTGCGGCTGCACCGGGCGCGTCGGCAGCTCGCGTGCTGAGCGCGCTTCAGCGCCGCGCGTCCTCGGCGATCCACTGCGCCGCGCGCTCGGCGATCATCAGCGTCGGCGAATTGGTGTTGCCGCTGGTGATGCGCGGCATCACGCTGGCGTCCGCCACGCGCAGGCCGGCCACGCCGTGCACGCGCAGCCGCGCGTCGACCACCGCCTGCGGGTCGGCTGCCGGCCCCATCTTGCAGGTGCCGACCGGGTGGAAGATGGTGGTGCCGATGTCGCCGGCCAGGCGGGCCAATTCGTCGTCGCTCTGGTACTGCACGCCGGGCTTCCATTCGACCGGCCGGTAGCGCGCCAGCGCCGGCTGCGCGACGATGCGCCGCGTGAGTCGCAGCGACTCGGCGGCGATGCGCCGGTCCGCGGGCGCGGAGAGGTAGTTGAGCGCGATGCTCGGCGCGTCCTCGGGCGCGACGCTGCGGATCGCCACCCGGCCGCGGCTCTCGGGGTTGAGATTGCACACGCTGGCGGTGAAGGCGTCGACGCGGTGCAGCGGCTGGCCGAAGGCGTCCAGCGACAGCGGCTGCACGTGGTACTCGAGGTCGGGCCAGGTGCGCTCGGGCGACGAGCGCGTGAACGCGCCGAGTTGCGACGGCGCCATGCTCATCGGGCCGGTACGCCGCAGCGCGTACTCGAGCGCGATCGCCGCCTTGCCCCACGGCGTCGCCGCGATCGTGTTCAGCGTCTTCACGCCCTCGACGCGGAACACGGCGCGGATCTGCAGGTGGTCCTGCAGGTTCTCGCCCACGCCGGCGAGCGCGTGGCGCAGCGCGATGCCATGCCGCTCGAGCAGCGGCGCCGGCCCGAGGCCCGACAGTTGCAGCAGCTGCGGCGTGCCGATCGCGCCTGCGGCCAGCACCAGTTCGCCGCCGGGCGCCAGCCGCGCGCGCTGCGCCTCCCCGCCCTGCACCGGCCGCACCTCGATGCCGGCGGCGCGCAGCGGCGCGTCATCGAGCAGCAGCCGGCTCGCCTGCGCGCCGGTCCACAGCTGCAGGTTGTCGCGCCCGAGCACCGGCTTGAGGAAGGCCTTGGCGGCGTTCCAGCGCCAACCGGCGCGCTGGTTGACCTCGAAGTAGCCGACCCCCTCGTTGTTGCCGCGGTTGAAGTCGTCGCAGGCCGGGATGCCGGCCTGCTGCGCCGCAGCGGCAAAGGCGTCGAGGATGTCCCAGCGCAGGCGCTGGCGCTCGATGCGCCACTCGCCGCCGGCGCCGTGCATCGCGTCGGCGCCGCGGTGGAAGTCCTCGTGCTTGCGAAACGCCGGCAGGCATTCGTCCCAGCTCCAGCCCGGGTTCGGGCCGAAGCCGTCGCCCGCGCCCCAGCCGTCGTAGTCGCGCGACTGGCCGCGCATGTAGATCATCCCGTTGATGCTCGAGCAGCCGCCGAGCACCTTGCCGCGCGGGTAACGCAGCTTGCGGCCGTTCAGCCCCGGGTCCTCGTCGGTCCAGTACAGCCAGTCGGTGCGCGGGTTGCCGATGCAGTACAGGTAGCCGACCGGCACGTGGATCCAGAGATAGTCGTCCTTGCCGCCGGCCTCGATCAGCAGCACGCGCTTGGCGCGCTCGGCGCTCAGCCGGTTGGCGAGCAGGCAGCCGGCGGTGCCGGCGCCGACGATGATGTAGTCGTAGGTCGGGTCGTTCATCGGTGCTCGTTCAGCCTTTCGATGCGAGCACGGGGAACAGCTTGGTCAGCCCGTCGGCCATGATCTCGACCGCCATCGCGGCGAGGATCAGTCCCATCAGGCGCGTCATCACGTTGATGCCGGTGCGACCGAGCACGCGCGCGATGCGCCCCGAGGCCATGAAGGCCAGGTAGACCGACACGCCGATCACCACGCCGTAGAGCACCAGCGCGCCCTGCTGCCACCAGTGACGCGTCTTCTCGGCGTAGATGACCATGGTCGAGATCGTCGCCGGGCCGGTGAGCAGCGGGATGGTGAGCGGCACGACGGCGATGCTGTCGCCGGCGTCGACCTTCTGGTTGCCTTCGCTCACGTCTTCCTGGCGCGTGTCGGCCGGCTGGGCGTTGAGCATCTGCAGCGAACTGATCAGCAGCAGGGTGCCGCCGCCGACCTGGAACGAGGCGATGCTGATGCCGAAGAACTCGATGATGCGCAGCCCCGCCAGCGCGCTGACCGCGATCACCACGAAGCTCGAGAAGGCGGCGACGTGGATCGTGCGCGCGCGCTGCTCGGTGTTGAAGGTCTGGGTGAACGAGATGAAGAAGGGGATCGCGCCGATCGGATTGACGATGGCCAGCAGCGCGATCAGCGGCTTGAGCAGATCCATGCGCGATTGTCGGCTCAACCTTCGGCCGCGAGCGCGCGCAGGTAGCGCAGCCCGGCGGCCGTGCGCGCGCCCCACCAGCCGATCTGCTCGCCGTCGACGAGCTGCACCCGCCCGGCGTTCGGGCACAGCGCGCGCGCCGCGTCGAGGTGCGAGGCGTCGAAGCGATACGGTTCGGAGCTGAGCAGCACGCGCCGCACGTCGGCCAGCCACGGCTCGGCACCCGAAAGTGCCGGGTAGCGCGACTTGCCGTGCGCTCCGCCGTCCGTGGCAGGCAGCGTGTCCCAGCCGACGCGCGCCAGCAGCCGTGCGATGTAGGTGTCGCGCGCGACCGTCATCCAGGGTTCGCGCCAGACGAGGTAGAGCACCTGCTCGCGCATCGCGTCGCCCGGCGCCGTGCGCTGCAGCTCGTCGCGCAGCTCGTCGACCAGTGCCCGGGCGCTGGTCGCCACGCCTTCGACCGCACCGAACATGGCGGCCAGCCGCTCAATCAGCGCCGGCACGTCCTCGGGCGCGCACGGATGGGTGACGACGACCTCCGGGCGCTCGACCGCCGGCAAGGCGCGCAGCGCCTCGACCACTTCGGCGCGGTTCTCGTCGACGTTGACCAGCACGTGGGTCGGCGCCAGGCGGCGCAGCCTGTCGAGGTTCACGTCCTTGGTGCCGCCGACCTTGGGCACGTCGCGCACTGCCGCGGCGGGGTGGATGCAGAAGCCGGTGCGGGCGACCAGCTGCCGTCCGAGCCCGAGCGCGACCACCAGCTCGGTCAGGCTCGGCACCAGGCTGGCGATGCGCGGTGTGCGGTCCACGGGGGAGGACTCTCAGGGTTTTCGAGCATGGTCCGACGCCGCCCTGCTCCCGGAAAACAACACTTTGATGCTCGCGGGCGGCGCCGGCCTTGCGCCGCGCTCGCGCTTGTCATTGATAATTGCAGCCGAGTGCATGGAAGCGGCGCCTTCGCTTGAATGGTTCACGACGGGTCAAGCTCCACAGTTCATTCGGTACGGAAAGGCGCCCCATGGGTAACAAGCTCTA
>JBLMVT010000327.1:0-3928 GCA_050256835.1 Betaproteobacteria bacterium
CGCGCCTCGGCCGCCTCGCGCTCGCGCTGCTCCTGTTCCTCGCGCTGGCGGCGACGCTCGGCGAGTTCCTCTTCCTGGCGGCGCAGCAGTTCGGCCTGGCGACTCGCCTCTTCCTCGCGTCGCTGCAGCTCGGCGGCGTCGACCACCGGCGCCGGCGGTGCGGCGGGCTCCTCGACCGCGGGCGCGGCCTCGTCGCGCTTGACGAAGACGCGCTTCTTGCGCACCTCGACCTGGATCGTGCGTGCCTTGCCGGACGAGTCGGCCTGCTTGATCTCGCTCGGGCTCTTGCGAGTCAGCGTGATCTTCTTGCGTTCGCCGGCCGCTCCCGTGCCGTGCGCCGACCGCAGGAAGCCGAGCAGGCGCTCCTTGTCGGCGTCGGTCAGCGCGTCGTCCGCCGAAGCCTTGCGCACGCCGGCGGACTGCAGCTGCTCGAGCAGCGCGGCGGCGGGGCGGTTCAGCTCGGCGGCGAACTGGGCGACGGTGGTCACAGCCATTGTGTTGATCCTTGCGTTGCGTGCTGTGTGTATTGCGCTTCAGGCGGTGAACCAGTGCTCGCGCGCCTTCATGATCAGCGCCTTGGCCTGCTCTTCGCCGATGCCGGCGATCTCGGTCAGCTCGTCGACGGCGAGATCGGCGAGGTCGTCGCGCGTGTGGATGCCGCCCTCGGCGAGCCGGGCGATCAGCGCCTGGCTCATGCCGTCGAGATCGCGCAGGTCCTGCGACACGTCGTCGACGTTCTCCTCGCGGGCGATCTCCATCGTCAGGAGCGCGTCGCGGGCGCGCGTGCGCAGCTCGTTGACGGTGTCCTCGTCGAAGCTCTCGATCTCGAGCATCTCCTGCAGCGGCACGTAGGCCACTTCCTCGAGGCTGGTGAAGCCCTCGGCAATCAGCATGTCGGCCACCCCCGCGTCGACATCGAGCTTCTCGACGAACAGCTTGCGCACCGACTCGGTCTCGGTGGCCTGCTTCGATGCCGACTCCTCGGCGGTCATGATGTTGATGCGCCAGCCCGTCAGCTCGGAGGCCAGCCGCACATTCTGGCCGCCGCGGCCGATGGCGATCGCCAGGTTCTCCTCGTCGACCACCACGTCCATCGCGTGGCGCTCCTCGTCGACGACGATCGACTGCACGTTGGCCGGCGCCAGCGCGCCGATCACGAACTGGGCCGGGTCGTCGGACCACAGCACGATGTCGACGCGCTCGCCGGCCAGCTCGTTGGTGACGCCGTTGACGCGCGAGCCGCGCACGCCGACGCAGGTGCCGATCGGATCGACGCGCTTGTCGTGCGAGACCACGGCGATCTTGGCGCGGCTGCCCGGGTCGCGCGCGCAGCTCTTGATCTCGAGCAGGCCCTGCTCGATTTCCGGCACCTCCTGTGCGAACAGCTCGATCATGAAGCCCGGCGCGCTGCGCGACAGCATGATCTGGGGGCCGCGCTGCGTGGTGTCGACCTCGGTGATGAAGGCGCGCACGCGGTCGCCGGTGCGCAGGTTCTCCTTCGGGATCATCTCGCTGCGGCGCAGCCGGCCCTCGACGCGGCCGCTCTCGACGATCATGTCGCCCTTGTCCAGGCGCTTCACGGTGCCGACGAAGATCCTGTCGCCGCGCGACAGGAAGTCGTTGAGCAGCTGCTCGCGCTCGGCGTCGCGGATCTTCTGCAGGATCACCTGTTTGGCGGCCTGCGCGCCGATGCGGCCGATCGGCACCGACTCGATCGGCTCCTCGATGTAGTCGTCGACCTCGATGTCCTCGATCTGCTCCTGCGCCTCGAAAAGCAGGATCTCCGAGTCGGGCAGCTGCAGGCCGGACTCGTTGGGCACGACGTGCCAGCGGCGGAAGGTCTCGTAGTCGCCGGTCTCGCGGTCGATCGAAACGCGGATGTCGACCTCGCCGCCGTCCAGCTTCTTGGTGGCCTGGGCGAGCGCCGCCTCGACGGCGCCGAACACCACGTCACGGTCGACGCTCTTCTCGCGCGAAATGGCGTCCACCAGCATCAACAGTTCGCGGTTCATTGATCACGACTCCCGTCTTCTTCCATCTTCGCCGGCACGGCCGCGCGCCTCTTGAAATCGACCACCGGCACCAGGTGCGCCTCGCGCACCTCGGCGAGCGAGAAGTCCAGCACCCGCTCGCCCTTGCCGTCGTCGAACACGACCTGCCAGCCCTCGCCCGTGCCGGTCTGCAGCCGGCCGCGGTACTTCTTGCGGCCCTGGAAAGGCAGCTTGAGGGTCAGTTCGATCTCGCAGCCGGCGAAGCGCTGCCAGTCGGCAGGCTTCTTCAGTGGCCGGTCGAGCCCGGGCGAGGACACCTCCAGCCGCTGGTAGTCGACGCCCTCCACCTCGAGCACGTACTGCAGCTGGCGCGTCACGGCCTCGCAGTCGTCGACCGTCACCGCGCGGCCGTCGGCACGGTCGATGAAGACGCGCACCAGCCCGCGCGCCGCGCGCTCGCAATCGACCAGCTCGAAACCGAGCCCGGTCACGGTCTTCTCGATGACGCCTGGCCCCGTCACTGCCGCCAACTTCTTCCTCGTTGCCTTTCAAGTCGCTTCCCGCCGAGCCAAAAAAAATGGGCTGGATGAATCCGCCCACTTTTGGTCTTCAGCGAAAGGCGAGATTGTACTGCGCCGGGGGGCTACTAGCAAGCGCCGGGCCTGTCAAGCACCGCCTGTCGGCCATGGGCCCGTGCCAGAATCCGGCCGCCCTCAACTCACGCAGCGATCATGGGTTTCCTCGCCGGCAAGCGCCTGCTCGTCACCGGACTGCTGTCCAACCGCTCCATCGCCTACGGCATCGCCCGCGCCTGCCGCCGCGAAGGCGCCGAGCTGGCGTTCAGCTACCAAGGCGAGCGCTTTCGCGATCGGATCGCCGAACTCGCCGCCGAGTTCGATTCCACGCTGGCGTTCGATTGCGACGTGACCGACGACGCGCAGATCGAACGCCTCTTCCAGCAGTTGGGGGCACACTGGCCGGATTTCGACGGCTTCGTTCATTCGATCGGCTACGCACCGCGCGAGGCGATCGGCGGCGACTTCCTCGACGGCCTGTCGCGCGAGGCGTTCCGCATCGCGCACGACATCTCGGCCTACAGCTTCCCGGCCATGGCCAAGGCCGCCCTGCCGCGGCTGCGCTCCGGCGCGGCGCTGCTGACCATGAGCTACCTCGGCGCCGTGCGCATCGTGCCCAACTACAACACCATGGGCCTGGCCAAGGCGTCCCTCGAAGCCAGCGTGCGCTACCTCGCGTCGAGCCTGGGCCCGCGCGGCATCCGCGTCAACGCGATCTCGGCCGGCCCCATCAAGACGCTGGCCGCCGCGGGCATCAAGGACTTCGGCAAGATCCTGGCGATGGTCGAGGCCAACGCCCCGCTGCGCCGCAACGTGACGATCGACGACGTCGGCAACGTCGCGGCTTTCCTGCTCTCTGACCTCGCCGCCGGCATCACGGCCGAGGTCAGCTACGTCGACTCCGGCTTCAGCCACGTGATGGCCGGCGGACGCGGCGACTGACGTCCGGCCTCAGGGCCCGTCGAGCGCGCGTGCGGCGCCGATCAGCGCCGGCGAGTCCTCGGCCATCACCAGCCAGGTCGGAATCGCCGCCAGGTAGTCTCGAAACCGCCCCTTGGCCTCGAAGCGCTCGCGAAAGGGCGAGCGCGCCAGGCGCCCGGCGATGCGCGGGACGACGCCGCCGCCGACGTACAGGCCGCCGCGCGCGCCCAGCGTCAGCGCGAGGTTGCCGGCGACGTTGCCCAGCAGGCTGCAGAACAGGTCGATCACGGCCGCGCAATGCGCGTCGCTGTCGACGGCGGCGGTGATCTGCGCCGCCGACAGCGCCGGCCGGACTTCGCCGTCCAGTCGCGCCAGCGCCTCGTGCAGGTGGGACAGCCCCGGCCCCGACAGCGCGCGCTCGGCCGAGACGTGGCCGAAACG
>JBLMVT010000328.1:0-8960 GCA_050256835.1 Betaproteobacteria bacterium
CGCCGAGCCGGTCATAGCGTGCCGTGAGCGTGCGCGCGTCGTCGGCGACGGCGCGCGCCAGCGCGCGCACCTCGTCGGCCGCGCCGCCGACGGCGCCGAGCGTCGTGTCGACCCTCGCCAGACTGCGGTCGGCATGCTGCGAGACGCGACGCAGGTTGTCGAGGATCTCGGCGAAGGCGCGGCGGTTCTCCGGCGACAGCGTGGCGTCGATGCGCTGCATCGTCTCGTCGGCGCGCTGCGCGAGCTGGGTCAGGTTCTCGGACACCTGCTGCAGCGGCGACTGGCCTTCGGCAATCACCGGTAGCGGCTCGCCCGACGCCTGCACGAGCAGCGGGCTGTCCTCGGTCGGATTGACGAGGCGCACGGTGGCCAGCCCCGTCACCAGATGGCGTTCGACGGTCGCGTGCGTGCTGCGGCGCACCGGCGTCGTCGGATCGACGGCGATGAAGACCTCGATCGTGCCGGGCCGCTGGCGCGAGAAGCGAAATCCGGTGACCGAGCCGACCCGCATGCCGCGCATCGTGACGTTGCTGCGCGGCTCGAGCCCTTCCAGCGACTGGTGCTCGAAGTCGATCCGGTAGCGGCGCGCATCGGCGCCCTCGCCGCTGCTGCGCAGCCAGATCAGGGCCCCGGCGAGGAGCGCGAGCAGGATCAGCACGGCACTGCCGACCAGGGTGTATCGCGCTTCGGGTTCCATCAGGCGGCGGCGGCGAAGTAGGCGCGCAGCCAGGGGTCGTCGGCATTCCTCAGCGCGCCGACCGGGCCGTCGGCGATCACCTTGCCGGCGCCGAGGGCGATCGTGCGGTCGACGATCGACAGCAGCAGACTGACGTCGTGCGTGACGACGAACACCGTGAGCCCCAGGCCGTCGGCCAAGGTGCGCAGCAGCCGGTCGAACTCGCGCGCGCCGACCGGGTCGAGCCCCGATGTCGGCTCGTCGAGGAACAGCACCTCGGGCTCGAGCGCGAGTGCGCGCGCCAGCGCGGCGCGCTTGCGCATGCCGCCCGACAGCTGCGCCGGCGACTTGGCGTGCGCGTCGGCCGGCAGGCCGACCAGTGCCAGCTTGAAGCCGACCAGCGGCGCGACGAGTTCCGTCGGCAGCGTGGTGTTCTCGCGAAACGGCACGGCGACGTTCTCGGCGACCGTGAGCGAGGAGAACAGCGCCCCGTCCTGGAACAGCACGCCGAAGCGCCGCCGCAGCGCGTTCAGCTCGCCGGGGCCGGCGCGCCAGACATCGGTGCCGAGCAGCTCGATGCGGCCGCCCGTCGGCCGCACCAGCCCGATGATCTCGCGCAGGAGCACCGACTTGCCGCTGCCGCTGCCGCCGATCAGGGCGACAACCTCGCCGCGCCCGACGGCGAAGCTCACGCCGTCGTGCACGAGCTGCGCGCCGAAGCGGGTGACGACGGAGTCGATCCTGACGACGGTCTCCATTCAGATCCCCAGCCGCTGGAAGACGACCGCGAACACCGCGTCGAGCACGATCACCCAGACGATGCACTGCACGACGGTGGAGGTCGTGTTCTCGCCGATGCTGCGCGCGTCGCGCGCCACCAGCAGCCCCATGCGGCAGGCGATGACGGCGATGAAGGCCGCGAACACCGGCGCCTTGCCGACGCCGACCGCGAAGTCCAGCACCTCGAGCACGCCGTGCACGCGCTCGAGGAAGACGCGCGGCGCGATGTCGAGTCGCCAGGCGCCGACCAGCATGCCGCCGGCGATGCCGGCGACGTCGCCGACGAACACGAGCAGCGGCAGCGCGACCACCAGCGCGACCAGCCGCGGGATCACCAGCACCTGCAGCGGCGACAGCCCGAGGGTGCTGATCGCGTCGATCTCCTCCTCGACCTTCATGGTGCCGATCTGCGCCGTGAAGGCGGCGCCGGAGCGGCCGGCGACCAGCACCGAGCCGAGGATGGGCGACAGTTCGCGGCAGATGCCCAGCGCGATGCCGTCGGCGACGAACAGGTTGGCGCCGTAGCGCTGCGCCTGCACGCCGAGCACGTAGGCGATCACCACGCCGATGAGGAAATTGACCAGGGCGACGATCGGGATCGCGTCGATGCACACCGCCTGGAACTGCGAGACCGTCTCGCGCGGCCGGAAGGCACGCGGGTGGCGCAGCAGTCCGAGCGCCTCCAGCGCGATGGCGCCGACGAAGGCGTTGTGGCTCTTCAGCAGCGCGCCGAGCTGCAGCACGAAGGCGCCGATGTCCTGCACGAGGCCCAGGCGCGCCGAGCGGGCGGCCGCGGGCGGCGTGGCCATGCGCTCGCGCACCAGCGCCAGCAGCCGGCCGTGGCGCGGATCGAAGCCGCGCGGCGTCACCATCGGCGCGGTGCAGCCGAGGTCGGCGAGGTGGCGCAGCAGGATGAACCCCGCGGCGGTGTCGAGCCCCTCCAGGCGGCTGCCGTCGACGACGAAGGTCGCGCGCCCCGGCAGCCCGAGCGCGCGCAGCGCCTGCGCGATGTCGGCGACGTTCGGCAGCCGCCAGTGACCGCTCAGATAGAGCACGTCGGCCCCGTCCTCGGCCTTGCGTTCGATCCAGCGGGCGACCGCAGTCATGTCGTGTTGTTGCCTGGGATGCGCGCGCGTTGCAGGCGCCGCCGGCTGATTCGACAACACGCCGCCGGTGGCCGCGCTGCCGCCCACCGACACGCCTTGACGCGCGTCAAGCCCGCGCGGCGCCCGCGGCGCCACGCTGGCGGCCGCGACGAGCAGAAGGTGCTGCCGCGCTTGCCGCTACACCGTCGAGGCCTACCTGCATGGAGAGCTGCCCGATGACCCCCGCGGAGTCGCGCCTGCTCGACGCCTGGTGGCGTGCCGCCAACTACCTGGCGGTCGGTCAGATCTACCTGCTCGACAACCCGCTGCTGCGCGAGCCGCTCGGCATCGAGCACGTCAAGCCGCGCCTGCTCGGGCACTGGGGCACGACGCCCGGGCTGAACCTCGTCTACGCGCACCTCAACCGCGTCATCAAGGCGCGCGACCGCGACGTCCTGTTCGTCACCGGGCCCGGCCACGGCGGGCCGGCGCTGGTCGCCAGCACCTGGCTCGAAGGCAGCTACAGCGAGCTGTACCCCGACGTGTCGCGCGACGAGGAGGGCATGCGGCGGCTGTTCCGGCAGTTCTCGTTCCCCGGCGGCATCCCGAGCCACACGGCGCCGGAGACGCCGGGGTCGATCCACGAAGGCGGCGAGCTGGGCTACTCGCTGGCGCACGCCTACGGCGCGGCGTTCGACAACCCGGAGCTGATCGTCGCCTGCGTGATCGGCGACGGCGAGGCCGAGACCGGGCCGCTGGCCGCAGCCTGGCAGTCGAACATGTTCCTCGACCCGGCCGGCGACGGCGCCGTGCTGCCGATCCTGCATCTCAACGGCTACAAGATCGCCAATCCGACGCTGTTCGCGCGCATCCCGCGCGCCGACCTCGAGGCCATCCTGGGCGGCTACGGGTACCGCGTCCACTGGGTCGAGGGCAGCGAGCCCGCGGCGGTGCACGAGCAGCTGGCGGCGGCGCTCGACGCCGCATTCGACGAGATCGGGGCGATCCAGGCGGCGGCGCGCGCGCCCGGCGCGACGCCCGCGCGTCCGCGCTGGCCGATGATCGTGCTGCGCACGCCCAAGGGCTGGACCGGCCCGAAGGAGGTCGACGGCAGGAAGACCGAGGGTCACTGGCGCTCGCACCAGGTGCCGTTCGGCGACCTGAGCAACCCGGCGCACCTGCAGCTCCTCGAGCAATGGCTGAAGAGCTACCGGCCGGCCGAGCTGTTCGACGAGCAGGGCCGCCCGCGGCCGGAGATCACCGCGCTGGCGCCCGCGCCGCACCGCCGCATGGGATCGAACCCGCACGCCAACGGCGGCCTGCTGCTGAAGGACCTGCGCCTGCCCGACTTCCGCGACCATGCCGTCGCGGTGCCGCGGCCCGGCGACACCAGGGCGGAGGCCGCGCGCGTGATGGGCGGGTACCTGCGCGACGTGATGAGGCTCAACCTGGCCGGCCGCAACTTCCGCGTCGTCGGCCCCGACGAGACCGCCTCGAACCGGCTGGACGCGCTGTTCGAGGTCACCGATCGCGCCTGGATGGCGCCGCGCGACGCGTTCGACGAGCATCTCGCCCCCGGCGGGCGGGTGATGGAGATCCTCTCCGAGCACACCTGCGAGGGCTGGCTCGAAGGCTACCTGCTGACCGGGCGCCACGGCCTGTTCGCCTGCTACGAGGGGTTCATCCACATCGTCGATTCGATGTTCAACCAGCACGCCAAGTGGCTGAAGGTGTCGCGCGAGATCGCCTGGCGTCGGCCGATCGCCTCGCTGAACTACTTCCTCACCTCGCACGTCTGGCGGCAGGACCACAACGGCTTCTCGCACCAGGACCCGGGCTTCATCGACCACGTCGTCAACAAGAAGGCCGACCTGATCCACGTCTACCTGCCGCCCGACGCCAACACGCTGCTGTGCGTCGTCGACCGGTGCCTGCGCTCGCGCGACGCCGTCAACGTGATCGTGGCCGGCAAGAACCTCGAGCCGCAGTGGCTCGACATGGATGCCGCCTTCAAGCATTGCAGCGCCGGCGTCGGCATCTGGGAGTGGGCGAGCAGCGATGCGGGCGGCGAGCCCGACGTCGTCCTCGCGTGCGCCGGCGACGTGCCGACGATCGAGACGCTGGCGGCCGCCGGCCTGCAGCGCAGCCTCGCGCCCGAGCTGCGGGTGCGCGTCGTCAACGTCGTCGACCTGATGACGCTGCAGCCGAGCGAGGAGCATCCGCACGGGCTGTCGCAGCGCGACTTCGACGCGATCTTCACGACCGACAAGCCGATCGTCTTCGCCTACCACGGCTATCCCTGGCTGATCCACCGCCTGGCCTACCGGCGCACCAACCACGCCAACCTGCACGTGCGCGGCTACAAGGAGGAGGGCACGACGACGACGCCGTTCGACATGGTCGTCCTCAACGACCTCGACCGCTTCCACCTCGTGATGGACGTGGCCGACCGCGTGCCGCTGCTCGCTGCGCGGGCCGGCTACCTCAAGCAGCAGATGCGCGACAAGCGCATCGAGCACAAGCAGTACATCGTCCGGCACGGCGAGGACATGCCGGAGATCAGGAACTGGAAATGGAGCCCGCCGCCGTGACTCCGAGCAGCTCGCGCAGCGCGGGGACACCGACCGGCGGGCGAGCGACCCAGGGCACGACATGGGTCCGACGTGCAAGCCCGCCGGCGACCCGTGCCAGCTGCGCCGCCTCGCCGGCCTGCCGTGCGCACAGCAGCGGATCTCTTGTCCCCGATGCCGCAAGGCTGCGGTTGACGACCCAGGCAAAAGGCTCGATGCCCGCCCGGCGCAGGTCTTCTTGCAGGCTGGCGGCCTCCGAGACCGGCGTGATCTCGGGCAACGTGACGAGCACGATGCGCGTGTAGCCCGGATCCTGCAGCCGCATCAGCGGCGTCACGATGCGCGCGGCCGCGCTGGCCTCGAATTCGCGCGCCATCTGGCGGTGATAGGCGCCGGTCGCGTCCATCAGCAGCAGCGTGTGGCCGGTCGGTGCGGTGTCGAGCACGACGAAGGCACCGCGTGCCTCGCCGACAGTGCGCGAGAAGGCATGGAACACCGCCACCTCCTCGGTGCAGGGCGAGCGGAGGTCCTCGAGCAACAGGGCACGTCCGTCGGCGTCGAGTTCGGCGCCGCGGCTGGCCATGATCCGGTCGACGTAGCGCCGCGTCTCGACGGCCGGGTCGATGCGGCTGACCTGCAGGCGCGGCACGCTGCCGTCGAGCGTCGCCGCCAGGTGCGCCGCCGGATCGGTGGTGGAGAGATGTACCGTCTTGCCGCGATCGGCCAGCGCGACAGCCAGCGCCGCGGCGATCGTCGTCTTGCCGACACCGCCCTTGCCCATCACCATCACCAGCCCGCGGTCCTGCCGGGCGAGTTCGTCGGCGAGCGCGCGCAGCGGCTGCACGCCGTCGGGCACGCGCGTCTGCAGCGCCGGCATCGCGGGCGGCTCCGCGTCCGGCTTGAGAAGGGCGCGCAGCGCGGTCAATCCGACCATATCGAACGCGCGCAACGGCACCTGGTCCTGCGGCAGTCCGCGCAACGCCGCCGGCATGCCGGCCAGGGCGCCTTCCTCCAGCGCCTGCAGCACCGTCGCCACTTCGTCGCCGGCCACCGAAGGACGGAACACGGCGTTGACGACCAGCCGCTGGTTCGCGAGGCCGAGTGCACGCAGTTCGTCGTGTGTGCGTGCCGCTTCGCGCAGCGCCGCCGCATCGGGCCGCGTCACCAGCACGACGGCGGTCCGTGCCGGGTCGGCGAGCGAGCGCAGTCCGGCGCGGAAGCGCTCCTCCTGCATCTTCAGCCCCGAGTGCGGGCCCAGGCACGAGGCTCCGCGGTCGTTGCCCCTGAGGAATCCGGTCCACGCCCTCGGCAGGCTCAGCAGGCGCAGCGTGTGGCCGGTGGGAGCGGTGTCGAAGATCACGTGGTCGTAGCCGTCGGCGTCGCCTGCGAGCAGGCCGATGAATTCGTCGAAGGCGGCGATCTCGGTCGTGCAGGCGCCCGACAGCTGCTCGCGCACCGTCGCGCGCTCGGCGTCGGTGCTGGCCGCCGGCATCTGCGAGATCACGCGAGCTCGATAGGCCTTGGCGGCGGCCTCGGGATCGACGTTCATCGCCGCGAGCCCGGGTGCACCGGGAATCTCGCATGGCCGGTCCGCCAGCGCGACGCCGAACATCTCGTCGAGGTTCGACGCGGGGTCCGTGCTGACCAGCAGCACGCGAGCGCCGGCGTCGGCAAGCGCAAGCGCGCACGCGCAGGCCAGTGAGGTCTTGCCGACGCCGCCCTTGCCGGTGAAGAAGAGGAATTGCGGGGCGTCGCGCAGCAGTGAGAACGGCGGATCGATGTCTGGCACGGAGTGTCCGGTGCGGCCGACCGCTCGACCCGGCGCGCTGCGCCCTACAGCGCCTCGAGCGCCAGCGCGATGCCCTGGCCGCCGCCGATGCACAGCGTGACGATGCCACGCCGGCAGCCGTTGCGCTTCATCGAGTGCATCAGCCGCGTCGCCAGCACGGCGCCGCTGGCGCCGATCGGGTGGCCGTGGGCGATCGCGCCGCCCTCGACGTTGACGACGTCCTCGGCGAAGCCGATTTCGCGCAGGCAGGCCAGCGCGATCGCGGCGAAGGCCTCGTTGATCTCGACGCGATCGACCTGGGCCACCGACCAGCCGGCGCGCTGCAGCGCCTGGCGCACCGCCGGCACCGGGCCGAGCCCGAAGAACCCCGGCTCGACCGCGCCGATGCCGTAGCTGACCAGCCGGGCCATCGGCGCCAGGCCGTGCCGGTCGGCCCAGGCGCGCTCGGCGACGATCATCGCCGCGGCCCCCGAGTTCAGGCCCGGCGCGTTGCCGGCGGTGATCGTGCCCTCCTTGCGGAACGCGGGCTTGAGCTTGGCGAGCGACTCGGCCGTGGTCTCGGGGCGGTTGTGCTCGTCCCTGGCGAACACGGTCGGACCCTTGCGGCCGGGGACCTCGATCGGCGCGATCTCGGCATCGAAGCGACCCGCGGCCTGCGCGGCGCCGAAGCGCTGCTGCGAGCGCAGCGCCCAGCGGTCCTGGTCCGCGCGCGTGATCGACGCCTTGACCACCAGGTCTTCGGTGTGCCAGCCCGAGTGCTGGCCGCTGAAGGCGTCGTTCAGCCCGTCGTGGAGCATGCTGTCGAACAGCGTCACGTCGCCCATGCGGGCGCCCCAGCGGCCCTGCGGCAGCAGGTAAGGGGCGCGGTCCATGTTCTCCATGCCGCCGGCGACGGCGCAGTCGATCATGCCGGCCCAGATCTCGAGTGCTGCGCTGGCCACGCCCTGCGCGCCCGAGCCGCAGACGCGGTTGACCGTCAGCGCCGGGACCTGCACCGGCAGCCCGGCGGCGATGGCGGCCTGGCGCGCCGGGTTCATCTTCACGCCGGCCTGGATCACGTTGCCCATCACGACGGTCTGGATCTGGTCGGCGGCGAGGCCCGAACGCTTCAGCGTCTCGCGGATCGCGGCGCCGCCGAGGTCGGGCGCGCTCACGTCCTTCAGGCTGCCGCCGTAGGTGCCGATGGCGGTGCGCACGGGGTGGCAAAGAACGACTTCTCGCGAATTCATCGCAGGCTCCTCGATTCAGGCAACGGCCCGCCCGCGCCGGGCGGGATGCCGACAGCATGCAGGAGCGCGGCGCCGCGCCCTTGATGGCGGTCAGTCCGGCGCGCGTTCGCGGGCCGCGCCGTAGCGCGCCAGCACCTCGCGCAGCTCGCGCAGCCTGGGCGGCTTGCTCATCACGAGGTCGATGTCGGCGTGGCGGCCGGCGCTGCCGTGCAGGCCTTCCCCCCAGCCCGTCAGCAGGATGACGGGCGTCGACGGCGCGGCGAGCTTGACGGCCCGGGCGACGGCGCGCCCGTCGACGTTCGGCATGCCCAGGTCGGTGAGCACGACGTCGAAGCCGCCGCCGGCCGAGCATGCCTGCGCGAACGTGTCGATGCCGTGACGGCCGCCGTCGGCGGCGCTGACCGAATGCCCGGTCGCGACCAGCATGTTGCGCAACGTCTCGAGCACCAGCGGGTCGTCGTCGATCACCAGCACGCGCAACGACCGGGTCGGCGTCGCGGCGGGGGCGACGGCCGGCGGCCCGGCGGCAGGCGCGTCGGGCGGCACAGGGAAGCGCAGCGTGACCGTCGTGCCGCGGCCGACTTCGCTGGCGATGTCGATCTGCGCGCCGTGGCTTTGCGCCATCCCATCGACCATCGACAGGCCCATGCCGGTGCCGCGCTCGCCCTTGGTGGTGAAGAAGGGACTGCGGCAGCGCTGCAGCGTTTCCGCGCTCATGCCGACGCCCGTGTCCGTCACGTCGATCCGCGCGCCGCACTGCCAGGGGCGGGTGGCGATGCTCAGGACGCCGCCGTCGGGCATCGCGTCGACGGCGTTGAAGATCAGGTTGAC
>JBLMVT010000329.1:0-8152 GCA_050256835.1 Betaproteobacteria bacterium
CGCGCGGATCGCCGCCGGCGCGAAGGTGAGCGAGGCTTCCTGGGCGAAGCGCAGCGGCTCGTCGGCGGGTCGCATCGCCTCGCCGAGCCGCGGCCGGTCGGCGAAGGCCGCCTCGATGCGGCGCAGCGCGGCGAACAGGTCGTAGCGCCACGGTTCCGCCTCGAGCCGGGCCAGCACCGCCTCGGCGCCGCTGCGCCGCGGCGCGTCGTGTGCGCTCGCCTGGCGTGGCGCCGCCGGCAGGGCCACGGCGCTCATGCGACCGGCCTCGATCCCCCGAGCGGGGCCCAGCGCATGATCTCGCCGCGCGTCAACGAGACCAGCGCCGTCTGGACGAAGCTGTTCATCGACACGTGGCGCGACAGGTAGTGATGCAGTGCGGCGCCGAACAGGAAGGCGCTGCCGCCCTCGAAGGCCAGTTCGTCGACCGTCAGCCCGATCTCGAGCCCGCGACCGAAGGCGATCGGGCCGGGCATCGGGTGACGCCGCACCACCGGCTTCACCGACACGTTGCGCAGTCCCTCGACCTGGCGGCGCAACCCGGCATCGGCGGTGTGCGCGAACAGCCCGACCAGCTCGCGCAGCATCTGCGCGCCTTCCTCGGGCCCGCTGTCCAGCAGCGACAGGTAGTTGAGCGACAGCAGGTTGAGCAGCCGCCAGGCGATCGGCCCCTCGCGCAGCGCGCTGTGCGGCCGCGACGGGCCGGCGAGCGCGCGGATCGACTGCATCGGCGCGCCCTCCTCGAGGGTGAAGTCGCCGGCCGCGCCGCCCACCGGCACGAACACCGGCAGGTCGCGGTTGGTGCAGCGGGCGACGATGCCGAGCTGGTTGACGGCCTGCGGATAAGGCGCCTCGTTCGGATCGACCAGCGACACGAACACCTCGGTGCCGACATAGCCCGAGCGCGGGCCGTCGCGACGGTCCCTGAGCGACACCAGGCGCGGCTCGCGCAGCGTGCTGTAGAACGCCGTCGTTCCCGCGGCGGCGCCCTGCGGCGCGGCGAACAGCGGCTGGAACTCGATCTCGCTGCCGTCGTCGCCGTAGGCCGTGACGCGCGTCAGGTCGAATACCTCGTAGTCGAGCGGCGCCGTGCGCAGCGGCACGACGTGAAACTCGCTGCGGTCGTCGTCGAGTTCGGCGCGGTCGGCGCGACGCTCGAACAGGTTGATCGCGGGGGCGCAGTGCAGCGCAAAGTTGGCCGGCTCGACGACGCCCTCCAGCCCGCTGGTCGGGCGCGAGAACAGGAACACCAGCTCGAACTCCGAGCGCTGGCAGCCGGCGAAGACGCTCTGCAGCCGCTCGACGTCGAGGAACAGGAAGCGCTGCGGAAACGCGAAGTACTCCTGCAGCAGCCGGGTGCCGGCCAGGCCGCGGTGCGTGACCGGCAGCATCGCCTCCTCGTCGGCATAGCCGACCGGGCGCACGACCTCGGGCGGCAGCAGCCGGCGTTCGCCGCCCAGGCCGGGTGGCCCGGCGAGCACGCCGATGCAGGCCGACAGCATCAGTTCGTGCAGCCGCAGCGCCACGTCCGGCAAACCGGCAAGGTACAGCCGCAGGCTGTCCAGCGGCAGCGCCGAGAACGGCACTCCCGCGGGCAGCTGCAGCCGCACGCGCACGCCGCCGCGCGGACGCTCGCGCAGCGCCAGGCTCGACAGCGACAGGTCGGCGGCGCTCAGGAAGCACTCGGCGGCGACCACCTTGAGCGGCGTCAGCGTGACCGGCTGCGCGGTGCGGAACTCGCAGCGCGTATCGGTCAGCGCGGTCGGCGCGGCCAGCAGCGTGCGCCCGCGCGGGATGGTCGGCCCACGCACCAGCCCCGGGTCTTCGGCCGGCACGAACTGGACCACCGTCATCGACGGCACCGGCGCCAGGAAGTTCGGATAGACCATCTCCAGCAGCCGCTGCGCGAGCTGCGGGAACTCCGCGTCGAGCTTGAGCTGAACCCGCGCGGCAAGGAAGGCGCTGCCCTCCAGCAGGCGCTCGACATAGGGGTCGGCGACCTCCAGCCCCTCCATGCCCAGTCGCGCGGCGATCTTCGGGAACTCGCGCGCGAACTCGCCGCCCATCTCGCGCAGGTAGCGCAGCTCCTGGTTGTAGTAGGTGAGCAGTCGCGGGTCCATCGCGGGGTGGGTCAGCGCAGGTCGCGCACCGACACGTTGCCGGTCTCGACGTCGACCTGCGCGGCGAGCAGCAGCTCGAGGGGGACCGGCTGGTTCCACATCTTGGCGCGGATCATCAGGCGCAGCGCGTTGTGGTGTGCGCGCATGCCGCCCTCGGCCGACAGTTCGACGCTCAGCGTCTGCGGGTCGATGCGCGGCTCGAAGTCGATCACCGCCTGGCGCACGGCCTCCTCGATGGCCGGGAAATCGAGCGTGCCCACGCTCTCGCCGGCCAGCGCGGGCAGGCCGAAGTTGAGCACCGAACGCCGCGCGTGCGCGGCGCGGCGCCACATCTCGCCGGCAGGGTCGACGCGCTCCGGATCGCTCGGCTCGGCACGCGTGGTGTTGAACAACCAGCCGAGGTCGCGCAGCACGGCCGCGCGCAGCTGCTGGCGCGTGAGCACGCGCGCGTCAACCGTTTCCTTGCCGGCGCGCGGCTCCGTGTCGGTGAGCCGGTCGAGCAGCGAAGGTTGCAGGCGCTCCTGCGACGTGAGTCCGGCCACGGCTGCGGTGGAAGCGTCAGGCCGGCGCGGCCGCGCCGCCATCGGCCGGCGCGCGGTCCAGCTCGATGCGCCGCAGGCCGAGCAGGTCGTGCTCGCCCAGATCGGTGACGAACACGCGCTGCCCCAGCCCGGCGTAGCGCTCCTCGCCCAGCGGCTGCCATTCGGTGCGCCGCGCCAGCAGCAGGCTGCCGTCGGTGCTCGCCTGCGAGCCCGGGTAGCGCGTCGGCACCAGGGCGACCACCTCGCCGCCGTTGTCGAAGGTGAGGCCCGCGGCCAGCCAGACCATGTCGCGCAGGTCGGTGGGCGGCTCGAAGGCGATGCGCGAGAGGCGCGCGAACGGCACCCAGTAGTAGCGCCCGTTGACGAAGGCCTCGAGCACCGGCCCGAGGCGCGAGTCGGCGTCGGCGATCCAGCCGAAGCTCTGCTCGCCAATGCGTCCCGGCGTCGCCGGCGCGGCCTCGAATGCGCGCGCGGCGAGGTCGTTGGCCAGCGCGGCCTCGCCCCGGCCCGACTGCAGCAGCGACTCGATCAGCTGCGCCAGCCACGCCTCGGGCTGGCCGAACACCATCGGCGTGCGCTTGCCGGCGAACACCTGCGCACGCAGCAGTTCGCAGCGCAGGGCATGGCCGACCATCTCGCGCATCGCGGCAGTCTTCGCGTCCATGTCGGCCACGACGTTGAGCTGCGTGTGCGCGCGTTCCCAATGGCCGAGCACGCACAGCAACTGCGCCAGGAAGACGCGTAGCGCGGCATCGGCCGGCCGTGCCTTGACCGCTGCCGTGAGGTGAGCGAGCGCCCCGGCCGGATCACCGGCACGTAGGGCGGATTCGGCAAGTGCGCGCGGGTCGGTCATGGCCGTTCGGTCAGGATGATCTTGTTGGCCATGCTCGCTCCTTCGTTGGCGGGTCAGAAGCCGTGTCCGCAATCGGTGCAGAAGCGCGCCTGCTTCGCGACCATCGCCCCGCAGCCGGGGCAGCTCTTGTGGGTGGCGGCGAGGTCGAAGCCGCAGGCATCGCAGAAGCGCCCGCCGCCGCTGGCCTGGCCGCACGACGGGCAGGCCAGGCCGCCGGCGGCAGCGCGAGAAGACGGCGCGCCGTCAAGGTGCGCGCCGCGCTGCATCTCGCCGGCGCAGGCGTTGCACTGGCCGCTCTGCGCGTTCCAGCACTTGCGGCACACGACCTTGCGGCAGCTGCCGCATTCGGAGTAGAGCTGGTGCGCCTGGCTCATCGCCTCGCCGAGCGCGGACTCGCGCGCGCTCTTCCAGCCGAGGGTGGCCAGGCCGCCCGCACCCCGGTTCGCCTGGAAGGTCGCGTTGCCGCCGATCAGGTAGGAGAGCTTCTCCAGCCAGCCGGCCAGCTGACCGCGCCGATAGGGCCTGAAGGCCGAGCGCCACGTTTCGCCGCACGACTGGCAGCTGAATTCGAACTGGAAGCCGGCATCGACCTCCGCGCCGCCGCTGCTCAGCTCGGTGTAGTTGTTCATGATCCGGCTTCGCGCAGTTCGAACGACATGGGCCCGATCTTGCTGCCCTCCTTCGACTTGCCGTCCAGGCCGGCGTCGTTCGTGCGCGATATGTATTCGATGTTGATCGACTGGAAGCTCAGGTCCATCGACTCCTCCATCGTGACGGCCGGGTCGGTGTCGGTCACCGTCAGCTCGTACTTGGCGATGCGCACGCCCTGCAGCGTGACGGTGACCCTGACCTCGTGCTCGACGCGATGCAGGAGCGTGATGACGGCCCTGGGGAACGTCGACAGCTTGGCGGCCCCGGCCATCAGCACGGTGCTGCTGCGGTCGAGCCGCTTCTTGATGTTCAGCGGCCGGGAAGCGGCCCGGTTGGTCTTGGCGCCGGACCCCGGCGCGCTCCCCTGCGAATACTCCTCGCTCAGGTCGACTCCCCAGCTCCAGTCGGTGAGGTCGATCTGGTCGACGAATCCGGCAGCCTGCACGTTGCCCGGCACCTTTCCGTTGGGGCCGGTCAGCGCGAGATACAGCTCGACGTTGCCATCCATCGTGGCGGCCCGTCAGAACGCCGAGCGCGAGTACGAGAAGCGCATCGTGCCCGGGCTGCGCTCGGGCATGTACTCGACGGCGATCTCGTCGTAGTCGAGCACGATCTCCTCGCTGAGCAGGCGTTCGTTGCCCTGGGACTCGAGCTTGAGGTCGACCGACTTCACCGTGGCCTTGCGCAGGATCACCCGCAGCCAGGGCATCGACTTCATCTTCACCCCCAGCTCGCTGCGCCTCAGCGCGACGAACACCGCCTCGGTGATCTCCTCCTGCGACGAGAGGGCCTTGAGCAGGCCGGTCGAGGACTTGTCGAAACGCTTGTTGACCTTGAGTGGGCCGAACGAGGCGCGGGCCACCGACCCGCGCCGCATGGCCAGCAGCCTGCGCGCCGCCTTGAACCTGTCGGCAGCCGACTCGGACTCGTCGACCTCGTCCTGCCTGCGCTCGAGGTCGCCCTCGGGCGTGGAAATGTCGAATGACAGCTTCTCGACTTCGATGTCCTTCACATAGCCGACGATGGCGCACTCGCCCTCGACCCGACCCGTGCGTTCGAGCGTCAGCCTCAGAAGGAGGTTGTTCCACGACATTGCTGCAGCCCGATCGCGCCGCCGCCGACGACGACGACCATGCGATCGTCGCGTCGATCAGCCCGAGGTCGCCTCCATCTGCGGGATGTTCCACTTGAAGGTCTTGGCGCCGGCGTCGAGCTGGCCCTTGTCGTCCTGCTTGTGGTACTTGATCTCGATCGTCTTGAAGACGAATTCGATGTCCTGCTTGACACTACCGTCCTCGCTGGCCTCGACCGTGGCCTTGGTGATATAGCAGGACTCCATTTCGACGATGAAGAACGGCTTGGGATTCGCGTCGCCGGTGCTCTTGCACATCGTCGCCGTGACTTTCGGGAAGTGCTTGCCCTTCACGCAGAAGGCCATCATCGTGGGCGAGGCGGTGTCGTAGTAGTGGCTGAACGACGCGATGCCCGGAACGGCCTTGCCGACGCTGGCGCCCTGGCCCTTGGTGAAGCTTGTCTCCGAGGTGACTTCCCACTTGAAGCCATCGATCTCGATGTGCCCCTTGTCGAAGTTCTTCTGGCGCGACTCTCCCGTCGCACCCTCAAACAGAATGAAGGTATTGCCTGCTGCCATGTTCAACGCTCCTTGATGGTGGACTCACCCGTCCCTGCGATCCGATTCAACCGGCGGATTTCTCCGACGGCAGTTTCGACACCAGACGCAAGGAGACCGTCAGGCCCTCGAGCTGGTAGTGCGGCTTGAGGAAGAACTTCGAGCTGTAGTAGCCCGGCGCCCCCTCGACTTCCTCGACCACGACCTCCGCCGCGGCGAGCGGCTTCCTGGCCTTGAACTCCTCCGACGAGTTGACCGGATCGCCGTCGACGTACTGGCCGATCCAGTCGTTGAGGTAGGTCGTCATCGCGTCGCGCGAGGCGAACGAGCCGACCTTGTCGCGCACGATGCACTTCAGGTAGTGCGCGAAGCGGCAGGTCGAGAAGATGTATGGCAGCCGGGCCGCGAGCGCGGCGTTGGCGGTCGCGTCCGGGTCGTCGTACTCGGCGGGCTTCTGCAGCGTCTGCCCGCCGATGAACGCCGCGAAGTCGGAGTTCTTCCGGTGCACCATCGCGAGGAAGCCGTTCTTCGACAGCTCGGCCTCGCGGCGGTCGGAGATGGCGATCTCGGTCGGGCACTTCTGGTCGACCCCGCCGTCGTCCGACGGGAAGGTGTGCGTCGGCAGGTTCTCGACCGCACCGCCCGACTCGACGCCGCGGATGCGCGAGCACCAGCCCCAGGTCTTGAACGAGCGGGTGATGTTGGTCGCCATCGCGTAGGCGGCGTTGGCCCAGCTGTACTTATCGTGCTGGGCGCCGGCGGTGTCTTCCTCGAAGTCGAAGCCGTCGACCGGATTGGTGTTCGCGCCGTAGGGCAGCCGGGACAGGAAGCGCGGCATGCACATCACGAGGTAGCGCGCGTCGTCGGACTCGCGCAGCGAGCGCCAGGCGGCGTACTCGGGCGTCTGGAAGATCTTGGTCAGATCGCGCGGGTTGGCGAGCTCCTGCCACGATTCCATCTGCATGACCGTCGGGCTCGCCCCGGCGATGAACGGGGCGTGCGCCGCGGCGGCGACCTTGGCCATCTCGCCGAGCAGCTCGACGTCGGGCGGCGTGTGATCGAAGTGGTAGTCGCCGACCAGGCAGCCGAACGGCTCGCCGCCGAACTGGCCGTATTCCTCCTCGTACATCTTCTTGAACAGCGGCGACTGGTCCCAGGCCGTCCCCTTGAACCGCTTGAGCGTCTTGCCCAGGTCCTGCTTGGTGACGTTCATGACGCGGATCTTCAGCTGCTCGTCGGTCTCGGTGTTGTTGACGAAGTAGTGCAGCCCGCGCCAGGCCGATTCAAGCTTCTGGAAGTCGGCGTGATGCAGGATCAGGTTGACCTGTTCGGTCAGCTTGCGGTCGAGGGCGGCGATCATCGACTCGATGGTCTTCAGGGCATCGCCGCTGATCACCTTGGCGTTGGCCAGAGCCTGCTGCGCCAGCGTCTGCACCGCCTGCTCGACGGCACTGCGCGCCTCTTCGGTCTTGGGCTTGAATTCCTTCTTCAGCAGCGACGCGAAGTCGTTGCCCTCGAGGGTGACGCCTTCGAGCGTCGAGCCTTGTTGCTTGAGTTCAGCCATGGACGTGCTCCGTCGGCAGCGGGTCAGGAAGCGGATTCGTCGGCCGGCTTGGCGGCCGAGCCGAGCGAGGCGAGAAGGGCCTGGTCGTTGAGCACCTTCGCGATCAGCTCCTCGGCGCCCGTCTTGCCGTCCATGTAGGTCAGCAGGTTCGACAGTTGCGTGCGCGCCTCGAGCAGCTTGTTCAGCCCCTCGGTCTTCGCCGCGATGGCCGCCGGGGTGAAGTCGTCCATGCTCTCGAAGGTGATGTCCACCGAGAGGTTGCCTTCGCCGGTCAGCGTGTTGGGCACCTGGAAGGCGACGCGAGGCTTCATCGACTTCATGCGCGCGTCGAAGTTGTCGACGTCGATCTCGAGGAACTTGCGGTCCGCCACCGCGGGCAGCGCCTCCGCGGGCTTGCCCGACAGGTCGGCCATCACGCCGACGACGAAGGGCAGCTGTACCTTCTTCTCCGCGCCGTAGAGCTCGACGTCGTACTCGATCTGCACGCGCGGCGCCCGGTTGCGCGCGATGAACTTCTGGCTGCTTCCCATGGTGTTTCCTCCAAGTACCGCTGTGTTCGCCGCCGCAGGCGGCCCGATCGCGCCGCCGCAGCGCCCGCGCATCCGCGGGGCCGAACTGCAACGAGGCGCAACTGTACGGCGTTACGGCCGTTCACCCGAAAAAAATTGCTCCCCCCATTCGCGCGGCGTCGCCGCCGCTCACTCGTCGGCCCCCACCGCGTCGGGCGACACGCCCATCAGCCGCGCGACTTCGGGCAGCGCTTCGGGCGCCAGCTCGCGCATGAGTTCGAGAAAG
>JBLMVT010000330.1:0-2536 GCA_050256835.1 Betaproteobacteria bacterium
GGCCGCATCGCCGAGATCGGGCCGGTGCAGCAGGTGATCCACGCGCCGGCGCACCCGTACACCGCCGGGCTGATGGGCTCGATCCCCGCGATGCACGAGGAGCGCGAGCGCCTGCTGCAGATCGACGGCGTCATGCCGCGGCTGAACGCGATCCCGAGCGGCTGCGCCTTCCACCCGCGCTGCCGTCACGCGTTCGACCGCTGCCGGGTCGACCGCCCCGACCTGCTCGACGCGGGCGCGACCCGCGCCGCCTGCTGGCTGCATGCGCCGCACCCGATGAAGGTCGCCGCATGACGGCGCTGGTCGAGGTGCAGGACCTGGCGAAGGTCTTCGACGTCTCGCTGCCCTGGCTGAACCGCGTCGTCGAACGCAAGCCGCGCCAGCACGTGCACGCGGTCGACGGCATCAGCTTCGCGATCGAGCGCGGGCGCACGCTGGCGCTGGTCGGCGAATCGGGCTGCGGCAAGAGCACGGTCGCGCGCCTGCTCGTCGGGCTGTACGCACCGACGCGCGGCAGCGTGCGCTACGACGGCGTCGACGCCACCGCGGCGCTGCGCTCGCCGAACGCGCGCGTGCTGCGCCGGCGCATGCAGATGATCTTCCAGGACCCGTACGCTAGCCTCAACCCGCGCTGGAAGGTGCGCGACATCGTCTCCGAGCCGCTGCGCGAGCACGGGCTGATCGAGGGCGACAAGGCGCTGTCGGCGCGCGTCGGCGAACTGCTGACCTCGGTTGGCCTGTCCGCGGCCGACATGGAGAAGTTCCCGCACCAGTTCTCCGGCGGCCAGCGCCAGCGCATCTCGATCGCCCGCGCGCTGGCCACCGAGCCCGAATTCCTGGTCTGCGACGAGCCGACGAGCGCGCTCGACGTGTCGGTGCAGGCGCAGGTGCTCAACATCATGAAGGACCTGCAGCGCAAGCAGGGCCTGACCTACCTGTTCATCTCGCACAACCTTGCCGTCGTGCGCCACGTCAGCGACGACGTCGGCGTGATGTACCTCGGGCGGCTGGTCGAGTTGGCGCCCAAGCGCGCGCTGTTCGCCGCGCCGCGCCACCCCTACACGCGCATGCTGCTCGACGCTATTCCCGACATCGCGATGAGCGGCCGCGCGCGCACGCCGGTGCAGGGCGAGGTGCCCAATCCGCTGAATCCGCCGTCGGGCTGCTCGTTCCACCCGCGCTGCCCGCACGCCAACCAGCGCTGCAAGGCCGAGCGGCCGGCGCTGCTGCAGACGGGCGACACGCTGGTCGCCTGCCACGCGGTGCAGGAGGGGCGGATCTGAGCCGGCTTCAGTCCGGCAGCAGCCGCTCGCCGGCGAACAGGCTCGCCGGGTCCTCGCGGTCGCGGATCAGTCGGGCGCGGTCGCCGTCGACCATCACCTCGGCGGGCCGGCCGCGGCTGTTGTAGTTGCTCGCCATGCTCATGCCGTAGGCGCCGGCGGACAGCACCGCCAGCCGGTCGCCGGCACGCAGCGCGAGTTCGCGGTCGCGGCCGAGCCAGTCGCCCGATTCGCACACCGGTCCGACGACGTCCCAGCTCCGCGCCGGCTCGTCGTGGCGCGGGCGACACGCGACGATCGCCATCCATGCCTCGTACATCGCCGGGCGCATCAGGTCGTTCATCGCCGCGTCGACGATGCAGAAGTGCTTTGCGTCGGGGCCCGCGCCGGGCTTCAGGTACAGCGCCTCGGTGAGCAGGAGGCCGGCGTTGCCGACCAGCGAGCGGCCGGGCTCGACGAGGATCGTGCGCCCGCCGTGGCCGCGCGCGTCGATGCGTTCGAGCAGCCCGCCGAGCAGCTCCTCGGGCGAAGGCGGCGCCTCGTCGGCGTAGGTGATGCCCAGGCCGCCGCCGAGGTCGAGGTGCTCGATCGCGATGCCGTCGGCCTCGATCGCCTCGACGAGGTCGAGCAGTCGCTCGAGCGCGTCCCGGTACGGTGCCGCGTCGGTGATCTGCGAGCCGATGTGGCAGTCGATGCCGGCGACCGCGAGGCCGGGCAGGGCGGCGGCGCGCCGGTAGGCCGCGAGCGCCCGGTCGTGGGCGATGCCGAACTTGTTGTGCCTGAGGCCGGTCGAGATGTACGGGTGCGTGCCGGCGTCGACGTCGGGGTTGACGCGCAGGCTGACGCGCGCGCTGCGCCCGGCGTCGACCGCGACCCGCGACAGCGCGTCGAGTTCGGCCTCGCTCTCGACGTTGAAGCAGCGCACGCCGGCGCCGAGCGCGGCGCGCATCTCGGCGCGCGTCTTGCCGACGCCCGAGAACACCACCCGGTCGGCGCGGCCACCGGCGGCCAGCACGCGCATCAGCTCGCCGCCCGAGACGATGTCGAAGCCGCATCCGGCGCGCTCGAAGGTCTGCAGCACCGCGAGGCTGGCGTTGGCCTTCACCGCGTAGCAGACGAGGTGATGGCGCCCGGCCAGTGCGCGCTGGTAGCCGGCCAGCGCGTCGAGCATGGCGTTGCGCGAATAGACGTACAGCGGCGTGCCGAAGCGGTCGGCCAGGTCGTCGAGGCGGCAGCCCTCGAAGCGCAGCTCGCCG
>JBLMVT010000331.1:0-7277 GCA_050256835.1 Betaproteobacteria bacterium
CCACGGCGACCTCATCCAGGAGGGCAACATCGGCCTGATGAAGGCGGTCAAGCGCTTCGACCCCCAGCAGGGCGTGCGGCTGGTCAGCTACGCGCTGCACTGGATCAAGGCCGAGATGCACGAGTACATCCTGAAGAACTGGCGCATGGTCAAGGTCGCGACGACCAAGGCACAGCGCAAGCTGTTCTTCAACCTGCGCTCGATGAAGCAGAATCTCAAGGAGGATGCGGCCGACGCCGACACCCACCGTGCCACGCTGACGCCGCACGAGGTCGACATCGTCGCGCGCTCGCTCAACGTCAAGCCCGAGGAAGTGCTCGAGATGGAGACGCGGCTGTCCGGCGGCGACGTCGCGCTCGAGCCGCCGGCCCACGACGACGGCGAGGAGGCATTCGCGCCGATCGCCTACCTGGCCGACGACTCGAACGAGCCGACGCGCGTCCTCGAGGCGAAGAACCGCGACTGGCTGGCCGGCGACGGCATCGCCCAGGCGCTCGAGGTCCTCGATGCGCGCAGCCGCCGCGTCGTCGAGGAACGCTGGCTCAAGGTCAACGACGATACTTCCGGCGGCATGACGCTGCACGAACTGGCCAGCGAGTACGGCGTGAGCGCCGAGCGCATCCGACAGATCGAGGTCGCCGCGATGAAGAAGATGCGCAAGGCGCTCACCACCGAAGCGGCCTGAGACCCGACCGCATCGCCGACAACGGCTCCCTCGGGAGCCGTTGTCTTGTCGGGCCCTCCGGCCCCGCTACAGCAACCGCTTCACGTCCTCGGCCAGCGCCTGCGGGCCGACGCCGTAGCGCTCGAACAGGCGGATGCGGCCGCTGGCGTCGAACACGTACGAGCCGGCGGTGTGGTCCATGGTGTAGCTGTTCGCGTCGGCGCCCGGAACCTTGGCGTAGAACACCTTGAACTCCTTGGCCACCGCCTGCGTCTGCTCGGGCGTGCCGCGCAGCGCGACGAAGCTCGGGTCGAAGCCGGCCATGTAGCTCTTCAGCACCGAGGCGGTGTCGCGCTCGGGGTCGACGGTGACGAACACTCCCTGCAGGCGGTCGCCGTCCTTGCCCAGTGCGCGCCTGACCTCGGCCAGCTCGGCCAGCGTGGCCGGGCAGACGTCGGGGCACTGCGTGTAGCCGAAGAAGACGACGACGACCTTGCCCTTGAAGTCACCGAGCGTGCGCGGCTGGCCATTCTGGTCGGTCAGCGCGAGATGCCGCGCGTAGTCGGCGCCGGTGAGATCGACGCCGTGGAACGGCTTCTCGCCGCCGGGCAGGTCGCAGGCGGCGAGGACGGGCAGCGCCAGGGCGCCGAGCAGGAGGAGGCGGCGCGTCGTCATGCGGCAAGCAATGGTGCGAGGTAGTGGTCGGCCAGCAGCGCGGCGAACAGCAGCGCGAGGTGCATGATCGAGAAGCGGAAGGTCTTGCGCGCCAGCCGGTCGCTGTAGCGCCGCCACAGTGCGAAGGCATGGCCGATGAACGCGCCGCCGAGCAGCACCGCGGCGGCCAGGTAGAGCCAGCCGCTCATGCCGTAGATGAACGGCAGCAGCGTGCCGGCGAACAGCACCAGGGTGTAAAGCAGCACGTGCAGGCGGGTGAACTCGTTGCCGTGCGTCACCGGCAGCATCGGCAGGCCCGAGCGGCGGTAGTCCTCGGCGCGATAGAGCGCCAGCGCCCAGAAGTGCGGCGGGGTCCACAGGAAGATGATCAGGCACAGCATCAGCGCCTCGGGGCCGACCTCGCCGCGCATCGCCGCCCAGCCGAGCACCGGCGGCATCGCCCCCGAGGCGCCGCCGATAACGATGTTCTGGGGCGTGAGCGGCTTGAGCACGACCGTGTAGACGACCGCGTAGCCGATGAAGGTGGCGAACGTCAGCCACATCGTCAGCGGGTTGACCAGCAGATACAGGAGCGCGCTGCCGATACCGCACAGCAGCGCCGAGAAAGTCAGTGTCTGGGCGCTCGTCAGCTGCCCCTTGGCCGTCGGCCGCCAGGCCGTGCGCGCCATCTTCGCGTCGATGTGCTGCTCGACCAGGCAGTTGAACGCCGCCGCGGCCGAGGCGACCAGCCAGATGCCCGCTGTCGCGGCGAGCGCCGTGACCGGGTCGGGGATGCCGGGCACGGCCAGCAGCATGCCGATCACCGCGCAGAAGACGATCAGCTGCACCACGCGCGGCTTGGTCAGCGCGTAGTACTGGCGCAGGCGCGAGGAGGTTCGTGCCTGCGCCAGGGCGGTGGATCGGGACAGCGCCTCAGACATGATGCAGCCGCGCCTCGTCGGGCGTCCGTGTTCCGGCGGCGGGCATCCTGTGTGCCTGCACCGCCGCAGCCTGCCGGATGCGCACGACGAGCGAAGTCAGCACGACCACAAGCACCGCCGCGCCGCCGGTGTGCGCGAGCGCGGCGACCAGCGGCCAGCCGAGCACGACGTTGGACAGCCCGCTGGCGAACTGCCAGAGAGCGAGGCCGACCAGCGCGGCTGCGTACCGGCCGGCCGCCGCGTCGGCGCCGCGTCGCCGCCACAGCGCGAGGGCGACGCCGAGCAGCGCAGCCAGCACGACCACGGCGAAGGCCCGGTGCGTGACGTGGATCGCCGTCAGCGCGGCGAACGGCAGCCAGCCGCCGCCCCTGCCCTCGCCCAGCCCGCGCAGCAGCGTGAAGCCGTGGCCGAAGTCCATCTCCGGCCACCACGCGCCCTGGCAGGTCGGGAAGTCGCTGCAGGCCAGCACGGCGTAATTAGTGCTGACCCAGCCGCCGAGTGCGATCTGCAGCGCGGCCAGCAGGCACAGCAGGTAGACGCCGGCGGCCGTCGCCGCAGGCAGCGCCAGCGGGGCCGGCGGCGCGCGGCGCGCCTGTGCGGCGAGCAGCGCCAGCAGCACCATGGCGCCGAGCAGGTGCGCCGTGACGATCGCCGGGTAGAGCTTCCAGGTCACGGTCCAGGCGCCGAAGGCGCCCTGCAGGCAGACCCAGGCGAAGGTGACCGTCGCCCAAACCGGCACCGCCAGCGGCAGCGCCTCCCCACGGCGACGCGCCCGGCTCCAGAGCGCCCACGCGGCGCCGGCCAGCACCGTGATGAGTGCGCCGACGCCGGTGGCGAGGTAGCGGTGCAGCATCTCGACCCAGGCCTTGCGTTGCGTCACCGGCCCGCTCGGCTGCGCCGTCTGCGCGGCGTGGATGTCGGCGTGCGCGCCGATCGGGCTGGCACTGCCGTAGCAGCCCGGCCAGTCGGGGCAGCCGAGACCGGAATCGGACAGCCGCGTGTATGCGCCCACCAGCACCAGGTCGAAGCACAGGAATATCGCCAGCACGGTCAGCGCGCGCACCCTCGTCGCGCCGCTGGCGCCGCGGTGGCGCAGCCACAGCCACAGCAGCGGACCGCTGGCCAGCACGGCGCCGAGCACGGCGATGTGCACGAGCGGGCCGAGATCGTAGGCCGGGGTGTTCATCGCGCGGGGCGTCCCGGCAGGTCCCAGCCCGACGACGCGCGCAGCAGCCGGTCGAGGTCGCGCTTCAGACCCGAGGGCTCGGGACGCGGCGGCGCGCGCATCATCCACTCGCCCATCGGGTCGACGAGGTACAGATGCGCCTCCAGCGGCTGGCCCGGCGCCGGCTGCAGCCAGCGCGCCAGCGCCTCGCGCGGCACGCGCAGCAGCGTCACCGGCCCGCCGGCGATCTCGATGGCGCGCAGCACCTCCGGGCGCGGCGCGGCGTCGTCGGTGATGAACCAGACCTTGTCGATGCGGTCCTTGTCGCGGCCCAGCGTCTCGCGCACCTGACGCTGGAGGAACAGCAGGTTCTCGCAGGTCGGGTCGCACTGCCCGCTGGCAGCGACCACCATCAGCCACTGGCCCTTGAGCGTCGAGGCGGCGACCGCGTGGCCCTGCAGGTCGACCAGCGGCAGGTCGGCCGGCAGCGCACGTGTCGGCGTGATCAGCTCGCCGTAGTTGCTGCGCCCCTGCGGCCGGATCACGAAGTAAGTGAGGTACGAAGCCACCACCGGCGCCGCGCAGATGGCCAGCAGGAACAGCATCTTCAACCGGCCGACGCGCGTGCGCCGGGCGTCGGGCAGCTCCGGGCGCGGCAGGCTGTGCACGGTGAGGGCCAGCGCTTCAGCGGGTACGGCGGTCGAGGCGGGGGCGGAGGATTCGAAACCAGACATAGAGACCTGCAATCAACGCGGCGAGCGCGAACCACTGGAACGCATAACCGTAGTTCACCGACACGTCGACGGCGGGCTGGGTCCAGTGGCGCAGCAGACCGTCGGCGGCGCCGTCAATCTGCCTTATCGACAGCGGCCTGAGCGTCATCCCGATCTCGCGCGAGGACGAGGCCAAGTCGAGATTCTGCCGGATCGGGCCCGAAGCATCGGCGGCGAACTCGAAGAGGCGCGACGGCGGCGGGGCGATCAGCCCGCGCACCGTGACCTCGCCGGCCGGCGTCGCCACCGGCGGCAGCGCCGTCAGGTCGCCCTGGCTGCGTGGCGCCCAGCCGCGCTGCACCAGCACCGCGTCGCCGGCTGCGAGCTGCAGCGGCGTGACGACGATGAAGCCCGGCCGCCCGTCCATCGACCGGTTGTCGAGGAAGACGGTGCGCGCGGCCAGCCAGCGCCCACGCAGCTCGACGCGGCGCCAGTGCTGCGCCTCGGCCTCGGTGCTCGTTTGCGCGAGGTCGCTCGCGGCCAGCGGCGCGGCTTGCGAACGCTCGGCCATCTGTGCCGCCAGCGCGTTCTTCTGGTGCGCTCGATCGAGCTGCCAGACGCCGAGCCGCAGCGTCAGCAGCGTGCCGGCCAGCGCGGCTCCAAGCACGACGGCGGCGCGCCGGCGCGACCATGGCGCCTCGGCCGGGTGCCGCGGCGGCGCGCTCAGTGCCAGCTCCCGAGGGCCCGCGTGAACGGCGGCGGATAATCGAACGCCATGAAGGTCCTCCTCGTCGGACTCGCGTTCGCGGTCATCATCGGCGCGCTGGTGTCGGCCGGCGTGTACATGCTGCGCTCGGGCTCCGACCCGCGACGCGCGTCGCACATGGCGCGCGCGCTGGCGGTGCGCGTCGGCGTCTCGGTGCTGCTGTTCGTCTGCCTGCTCCTGGCGTGGGAGCTGGGCTGGATCGAACCCACCGGCGTGCCGATCGGGCACTGAAACGAGAAGAGCGCCGCGCGGCGCTCTTCGCTGCGTCGACGCAGGCCGGTCAGAGCCAGTACACCACCGTGTACAGGCCGAGCCAGACGACGTCGACGAAGTGCCAATACCAGGCGGCGCCCTCGAAGCCGAAGTGGCGCGTCGGCGTGAAGTGTCCGCGCATCAGGCGCAGCGTGATGAAGATCAGCATCAGCGCGCCGACGCAGACGTGGAAGCCGTGGAAGCCGGTCAGCATGAAGAAGGTCGAGCCGTAGATGCCCGAGCTGAGCTTGAGGTTCAGCTCGGTGTAGGCATGGTGGTACTCGTAGGCCTGCAGCCCGACGAAGGTCAGCCCGAGCGCGATCGTGACCCACATCCAGGCGATCGCACGCGCGCGCTGGTTGGCGATCAGCGCGTGGTGGGCGATCGTGATGGTGACACCCGAGCTGAGCAGCAGCGCGGTGTTGATCGTCGGGATCGGCCACGGCCCCATGGTGCGGAAGGCCTCGACCGTGCCGGCCGGCGAGCCGGTGAGGCCGGGCGCGACGGTCGGCCACAGCGCCTTGAAATCGGGCCACAGGATCTGGTTGTCGAGGTCGCCGAGTACCGGGATCGAGTACAGCCGCGACCAGCCGAGCGCCCCGAAGAAGGCGCCGAAGAACATCACCTCCGAGAAGATGAACCAGCTCATGCTCCAGCGGAACGAGGTGTCGATGCGCTTGCTGTAAAGGCCGCCCTCGCTCTCGTGGATGGCGTCGCCGAACCATGCCCTGAGCGTGAACGCCCACAGCAGGAAGCCGAACAGCGTGACCCAGGCGCCCCAGCCGTGGCCGTTGATCCACTGGCTGGCGCCGAGGATGACGAAGAACAACCCCGCGGCCGCCATCGCGGGGTGCCGCGACGGCGCGGGGATGAAGTAATAGGGCTGCTGCCCGCTGGGCGTCACTGCCGACATGTGGCTTCTCCTGGAGGCGTGAAGGCTGGTTGTGGTTGCATGAGGTTCAGGAATGGGCGGCGCCGACGACCAGCCGCACCAGCAGCACCAGTGCCAGCACGAACAGCGCCGCCGCGACGATGCCGGCGGCGATCACGTGCAGCGGGTTGAGCTGGCTCGCATCGCGCTCGTAATCCGACGACCGGCGAATGCCGAAGAACGACCAGGCGACCGCCTTCAGCGACCGCAGGAAGGAGCCTTTGCGCGACGCGGCGTCGCGCAGCTCGCCGTCGCCCGGCTGGTTCATGACGTGCTTCGGATCGCCGCCGCATGGGGGCTGGCCGCCTGCTGCCGGGCCTGCGGCTCGGCGGGCACCTTGCCGCCGACCTCGAAGAAGGTGTAGCTCAGGGTGATCGTCTTCACGTCGTGGGGCAGCTTGCGGTCGACGTAGAAGACGACCGGCCAGCGCTTGGTCTCGCCGGCCTTCAGCGTCCACTCGTTGAAGCAGAAGCACTCGAGCTTGTTGAAGTGCGCCATCGCCTGCTGCGGCGCGTAGCTCGGGATGGCCTGCGCCGCCATCGTGCGGTTCTGCTCGTTGCGAAACTCGTACATCACCGTCGCCAGCTCGCCGGGGTGCACCTGCAGCGAGCGCACGGCCGGCTTGAACGACCACGGACCGCGGGCGTTGGCGTCGAACTCGACGGTGACGGTGCGGCTCAAGTCGACCTGGGTGTTGGCCGGCGCGGCGGCGCGCCCTTCCCCGGCGGCCCGTTCGGACAGCGTCAGCACGTTGATGCCGAGCGCGTCGCAGATCGTCCGGTACAGCGGCACCAGGGCGTAGCCGAAGCCGAACATCAGCGCGACGACGACCGCGAGCTTGAACAGCATGCTCGCGTTGTCGGCGCGCACCCGCTCGACCCAGCTTCGCGTGGCCATCGGGTTCAGCCTCCGAACAGTGCGAACTTGACCACGATGCCCACGAAGAACGCCACGGCCACCGACGCCAGGATCAGCGCCAGCCGCAGGTTGTGCTTGCGTCGCTCGGGCGTCACGCCGTGCGTCGCCATCGTGCTCACGCGACGATGCGCGTGCCCGCGGCGTTCAGCTTTGGCGGCGTCTCGAAGGTGTGGAACGGCGCCGGCGAAGGCACTTCCCACTCCAGCCCTTCAGCGCCCTCCCACGGCCGCTGTGGCGCCGGGGCGCCTTTGCCGCGCAGCATCGGCAGCACGA
>JBLMVT010000332.1:0-2609 GCA_050256835.1 Betaproteobacteria bacterium
CAGGCAAGGGCGGCACGGCGCCGGGGGGCGGGGCGGTCACCTGCGCGGGCGGTGGCACGGGCAGCGTCACGCCCGCCGGGGGCGGCGCCAACTGGACCGGCGGCACCGTCGCCGGCGCCACCGCGCCCGGCGGCGGCATCACGTCCGTGGGCGTCATGTGCACCTTCGCCGGCTTGGGCAGCGTGCCTTCCAGCGCCGGCATCTTCTTGCGCAGCTCCTCGGTGGCTTCGCGCGCCTGCGTCGTGTCGCTCACGATGTGCGGCGTGATCACGAGGATGAGCTCGATGCGCTGGTGGCTGAAGTTCTGCGAGCCGAACGCGGCGCCGAGGATCGGGATCTTCGAAAGCAGCGGCAGGCCGCTGGTGCCGCGCGTGTCGTCTTCGCGGATGAGGCCGCCCAGCACGATCGTCTCGCCGGAGCCCACGACCACGGTCGTCTGCGCCGAGCGCGAGTTCACGTTCGGGTTCGGGTTGCCGGGCGGCGTGTCGCCGGGGACGCTCACTTCCTGGTTCACCTCGAGCGTCACCAGGCCGCCGGAATTGATGCGCGGCGTGACGGCGAGAAGCACGCCGGTCTCCAGGTACTGGAAGCTGTTCACCAGCCCGGTCGTCGTCCCGGCCACGCTCTGCGATTGCGTCTGCACCGAGATGCGGTTGCCGATCTTGATCTGGGCCTTCTGGTTGTCGAGCACCATGACCTGCGGCGCCGCGAGCACCTTGGTCTTTCCGTCGGTTCCGAGCGCGTTCACCACCGCGCGGATGTCCCCCGTGGCCGTGCGCTGGATGAGCTGCAACGCATTGGCCGAGGCTCCCGACGGCGGCGCCACGGTGCCCGCCGGCGTGTCGGGCAGGCCGGTGCCGAGCCGCCCCGTGGTGTTGTTGCGTGCGTTGATGAACCAGCCCACGCCGAGGCTCGCGCTGTCGGTGAGCGTCACCTCGACCAGCGCGACTTCCACGAGCACCTGCCGCGGCACCACGTCGAGGCGGCGCAGCGCGCTTTCGATCACCTCGTAATCGCTCGGGCTCGCGAGGATGAGCAGCGAGTTCGTGTCCTTGTCCGCGATGACGCGGACCTCGCCCGTGGTCGTGCCTCCCGCCCCCGGAATCTGGAACGCGGCCGCACCCGGCGGCGGCGTCACGGTCGTCGTCGTGGTCTGCGGCGGCGGCTGCGTCTGGCCGAAGGGCGTGCTGCGGATCTCCGTGGGGCGCGCGCCGGGCGCGAGCGTGGGCGCGGAGGTCGTCGTGCGGCGCGAGGCGAACAGGTCGCCCACGAGCTGCGCGAGGTTCTCGGCCTTGCCGTTGCGCACCTGGTAGACGAAGAAGCGCGTGCCGCCCGCCGTGGCGCCGCCCTGGTCGAGCCGCTCGATCCACGTGCGCGCGGTCTCGAGGTATTTCGGCTGGGTCGTGACGATGAAGAGCGCGTTCAGGCGCTCGATCGGGATGATGCGCATGACGCCCGCGAGCGGTCCCTGCGCCGCGGCGCCGAAGACCTTGTCGAGGTCGCCCATGAGCGCCTTCACGTCGCCGCTGCGCACCGGGAAGAGGCCCACGGAATAGCCGGCGAGCCAGTCCACGTCGAAGAGGTCGACGGTATCGACGAGGTGCTGCAGCTCGCGCTGGCCGCCGGCCATGATCACGAGGTTGCGCGTCTCGTCGATGCGCACCGTATTGTCCGCGGCGAACGGCTCGAGCAGCTTCTGCATTTCCTTCGCGCCGATGAATTTCAGCGGGACGACGACGACCGAGAACCCGGGAGGCAGCGGGCGGTTGCCGCCGCCGAGCTGCGGCGAAACCGATCCGCGAACCTGCGCCACCGGCAGGATCTTGTAGACGCCCGCTTCCTTCACGACCGCCGCCCCGTTCTGCCGCAGCAGCATCTCGAGCGTGGCCAGCAGGTCCCGCATCGGGATCGGCCGGATCGTGCGGAACGTGACCGTGCCCTGCACCGACGGGTGCACCGTGTACGACTCGTGCAGGTAATCGCCCAGGATCACCTTGGCGACCTCGCGCACGTCGAGCGATTCGAAGTTGAGGCTCGCCTCTTCCGGGCCGGGCGGCGGCGGCGGCGCGTGCGGTGTCTGGTTCACGAACACGCCCGTGCCGGAGTACAGGCGATTGGGCTGCTGCGCCGACTGCGGCGGCGGCGGTTGCATCGCCGTCGCCGGCGGCGCCGTCACCTCGGTGGCGCCGGTGATGGTCTTCGTCGGCTCCTGCTTGCGCAGGCTCGGAGGAAGGACCGAGCACGACGTCGCGACGAGCGCGGCGGCCACGGCGAGGACGGAGGCGCGCGGGCGCAGGCCCGCGCGATGCATCAGGTACGGCACGTCGGATCGTTTCTTCTCGGAAGCGGCCATTGTCGACTCACTGGTTCGGTTGAGCGCGGCGGGCGCGCCGGCGTGCGAGCAATTCTTCGGGGCTCAGCGGCGTCGTCGTCGCGGGCTGTGTGCCGGGCTGCGGCGCCTGCGCCGTGCCCGGCGGGGCGATGCCGAGCAGTGCCGCCGATGCGGGCGGAATCTGCACCGGATGCGGCGCGGCCGCCTGCGGGGGCTGCTGCGCGGGTTGCGGCTGCGCCCCTGCCGCGGCAGCGGGCTGTCCGGGCGTTGCCGCCGA
>JBLMVT010000333.1:0-8211 GCA_050256835.1 Betaproteobacteria bacterium
GCCCGAGCACGACCGCCAGCTCGCGAAATCCCGCCGCCGGGTGCGGCACCTGCGGGTAGGGCGGCTTCGGCCATTGCCAGTCGCGGCCCGGAAACAGCGCGCGCATCGCGTTGACGTCGCAATGGTAGGGCGGACCGACGATCTCGCCGAGCGCCGCCTGTTCGCGCGGCATCTGCATGAAGAGTGCGAACAGCCGGCCGCCCGTGGCCAGCCAGCGCCGCAACTGTGCGGCGTAATCGGTCCAGTGGTCGGGGTGCAGCGCACAAAGGCAGGTTTGCTCGTACACGGCGGCCAGCGGCGCTTCTGGCTGCCAGTCGAGCACGTCGGCCTGCACGACCTCGGCGTGCCCGCCGCCAGCCGCGAGCCGGCGGCGCGTCAGATCGACCGCGGCCGCCGTGTAGTCGATGGCGACCACGTCGAAGCCGCGTCCGGCCAGCAGCGCGACCTCGTGTCCGGCGCCACAGCCGGGCACTGCGATGCGGCCATCCGCAGGTGCGAGGGCGCCGTCGGCCAGCCAGCGCTCGAGCTGCGGGCTCGGTGCGCCGCGGTCCCAGGGCGTGTGGCCCTGCTCGAAGCGGGCCTGCCAGAAGGACGGATCGGGGCCGGGCATGGCAAACGAAGCGGAATGCGACCGGCGCATGCTACCCCGCCGTGCCCGTTCAGGCGTCGAGATCGCGCAGCAGCTGCAGCGTCGGCTCGGCGGCCAGGTTGAGCAGTCGGCCGATGTCGCGGACGTCGTCGGGAAGCGCCGGGTTGTCCCAGCCGTCGGCGGTGTGGCGTGCCAGGCGGATCGCCAGCATCACCGTGCGCACGCTCGGGTGGTGCGCCTGCTGCTGGTCGGTGATGCGCACCAGCAGCTCGGGGAGCCGCCAGGTCACCATCAGCGCGTGCTGCAGGTCCGGCAGCTCGACGTTGAGCACCGCCCGCTGGACCATGCAGGAACGCAGCGACGGGTCGGCGAGCTGGCGCCGCCGGATCGCCAGCGCCAGCTCCGGCGCATGGCACCAGAGGAGCATCTCGGCGAAGTCGTGCAGGAGCGCCGCCTCGTGGATCACTGCCGCGTCGTGATCCTGGCGGTGCACCGCGAAGCCGAGCGCGAACTGTGCCGCGCGGTGCGCCCGGTCGAGCACCCGCGCCAGGCCGTCGAGCGCCTCGGGGTTGTCGTGCAGCAGCTCGTCGACGCTGGGCTGCGGGCCGAAAGCGCGAAAGAACGGCGCGATGCCGAGCATCACCAGGGCCGCTGTCACGGTCTCGACGTCGCCGCTAGCATGGCGCGATCGGCGTGCGGAGGCATGCACGAACAGCTTCAGCGTCATCAGCGGGTCGCATGCGATGACCTCGGCGAGCGCGCGCGCATCGACACGGTCCTCGTCGGCGCGCAGGACCTCCAGCGCCTGCGCCGTCTCGGGCAGCACCGGGATCGGTGCACCGCGCAGCTGCGCGACCCAGCCGTCGATGCTCGCCGGCGCGGCGAGCAGCGCCAGGCGCTGCGGCACCGCCGGAGGGCAGGTCGATGAGGCAAGATCCATGGGGCTTTCGCGATACGGGTCGTCGCTGCTTATCGGCGCGGCCGGCGGGTGCTTGAGGGCCGTGAATCGCTACCATTGCGAGCGATGGGAGACGCACCGCCGCTCGACCTCGACGCCTACCTCCCGCGCATCAGATATGCCGGCGAGCGACGCCCGAGCCTGGACGTGCTGCAGGCGGTGCACGAGGCGCACGCGACGCGCATCCCGTTCGAGAACCTGGACCTGATGCTCGGCAGGCCGATCCGCGTCGACCTGCCCTCGATCGAGGCCAAGCTGGTCCGCGCGCGGCGCGGCGGTTACTGCTTCGAGCACAACCTGTTGCTCGCCGCGGCGCTGTCGGAGCTCGGCTTCGGCGTGACGCTGCTGCTGGCGCGGGTGCGCGTCGACCCGCCGCGCGCTGTAGCGCGCACCCATCTGGTGCTGCGCGTGCGGCCAGCCGACGCGCACGACATGCTCGCGGATGTCGGTTTCGGCGCCGACGGCCTGCTGCGCCCGGTGCCGCTCGACCCCACCGGGACGGTGACCGTCGGCCACTGGTCATGGCGCATCGAGCGCGAGGGCGACATCCGCGTCATGCGCTCGGCCCGCGCCGGCCGCTGGCGCGACCTGTACGCCTTTTCGCTCGAGCCGCAACTGCCGGTCGATGTCGAGGTGGCCAACCACTACGTCTCGACCCACCCGGAGTCGCGCTTCCTGCACACGCTCACCGCACAGCGGATGGCACCCGATGCGCGCTGGACGCTGCGCAACCGCGAACTCGTCGTCGACCGCGGCGACTCGCTCGAGACACGCACGCTGAGCTCGCGCGAGGAAGTGCTGCGCGCGCTGGCCGACGACTTCGGACTGCCGATCGATGCCGGCGCGCCGCTGCGCATCCCCGGTTGAGCGACAGTCGACGAGACAGCATGAGATAGCAGGCCATCGCCCCGCTGGCGGCTGCGCTGACCGGCCCGGCCGCTGCTGCGCAAGGCCAGCGGTCCGCGCGAAGGCGGCGGAAACGACAAGGCCGGCGCACCGCGCGCTGAGCGCGGCGCGCCGGCCGGTTTGTGGCGGCGAGGGTTACTTGACGAAGGTGTAGAGGATAGCGTGAGCGACCTCGGCACCCCCCTCGCTGATGGACAGCTTGGCTTGGCGATCACCGCCTGCGATGCCTTGCTGGGCCACCATCGTGACCGTCACCGTTGTCGCTTCCCCGGCGCCGAGGCTGACGGTCGACGTCCCGATGCCGAACGACACACCGCTGCCCGTCGTCCCGCTGACAGCCAGATCAAAGGTCCTGGAGGAGCCGCTGACGTTGCGCAAGGTGATGGCCGCCTGGCGCGTCTGCCCGCTGCCCGAGGGCACGGCGCCGAAGCTGACGCTGACAGGGTCGAGGGTCGCCACCGCGCCAACCGCGCTCTGCAGGTTCTCGCGGCCTGTGCCGACGATGTTCACGTCGGATTGGGGTGCCGCGTTGTCGAACCTCTTCAGCACGCCCTGGTCCGCGGTATTGACGACCGCGGAGCGCACGTCGGCAGCTGACCAGTCGGGGTGCTGGCCGAGGACCACGGCGGCCGAGCCGGCGAGGTGGGGCGTCGCCATCGAGGTGCCGCTAAAAAAGGCGAAGCAGGGCGGCGCTGCGCATGCGCTGGCCGGCACCGACGACAGCACGTTCACGCCCGGCGCGACCACGTCGGGTTTGACGCGGAAATCGACATCGGTCGGGCCTTGGCTGCTGAAGCCGGCCATGATGTCGGCGTTCGTCGTCTGGATGTAGGTCAGTGCGGCGCCGATCACTGCGCTCGCGCCGTCGTGGCCCAGCAGCGACTGGCCGTCGACCTTGCCCACCATGTAGGCGGGAACCGTCGGCTGGTTCGCCGTGCCGTCGCTGGCCATGGCGGTCGGGTCTCCCGCGACGTTGTTGGCCACCAGCACCGCCGATGCGCCCGCCGCCTGGGCGTTGCGGATCTTGGTCGAGAAGGTGCAGGTGCCGCGCGAGATCAGCGCAATCTTGCCCGTCAGCGAACCAGCGGGCAGCGAGCCGCAGGCGGTGCTCAGGCCATTGGTGTTGCCGGTAACGACGCCGAGCGGCGCCGCGAGGTCGGCAGCGACGAGCGCAAAGTCGCCGGTCGCCGCACCATAGGTCGTGCCGTCCACCGTCAGCGGCGCGCCCACGAAATGCGGCACGGTGCTCGCGCCCGCCGTCAGGGCGCGCTCGGCCATTCCCGGCGACTCGACCGTGTAGTGGCCAGGGCCCGAGTTGCCGGCCGCCACCGCGACGACCATGTTGGCACGATCGAGGTTGTCGACGGCGACCGTCAGCAGATCCTGGATGCCATGGCTGCCGCCGCCCAGGCTCATGTTGGCGACGTCGAAGCCGTCCTGGTAGGCGGCCTCGAGCGCATTCAGGATGTCCTCGGACCGCGCGTTCTCGACATTGCCCGGGAAGACGTTGTAGTTGCCGAGCAGGGCGCTCGGCGCGACGCCCGAGATGCCGTAGGGAATCGACACGCCGTTGACCGTCGCCGGGGTGTCGGCATTGCAGGCGACCGTGCCCGCGACGTGGGTGCCATGGTCCTGCACCGCCGACGCGTCGAAGCCGCTCTGGTTCAGCTTGTTGTTGAAGACCTTCGCGGTGATCACCTTGTTGTTGGTGAGCTTCGGGTCACCGAGCTTCTGCTGCGGCGAATAGCCGCTATCCGAGAAGCACGGATGCGTGATGTCGATCCCGGTATCGACGATCGCCACCTTCACCCCGGCGCCGGCGCCGGCCGCGCCGCCGCCGCCCCACGCTTCCTTCGCATGGATCAGCGAGAGGTCGGGGTCGGTCACGTTCGGGTAGTAGAGTCCCTCGTACTGCGCGGTCTTCACCATCGAGGTGCCCGACACCTGCGTCAGCGACGCGCCGTTGAGCTTGACCGCCACCGCATTCAGCGAGATGTCGAACTGCCCCGTGATCTGTGCCTGCGGCACGTTGGTGCGCAGCCAGGACTTGTAGTCGTTGCGCAGCTTGGAGAGTTGCGCGCGGTACGCCTTCACCGTGTTGCTGTCGAAGTCGATCTTCTTGCCCTGCTGCGGACGCGTCCTGACATACGTCGCCAGCGGGTCGCCGACCAGTTGCACCAGTGCGTAACCGGTGTCGACCGTCGGACGGGCGGCGCTGCCGTCGGTGCTCGATGCCGCCAGCGTCGGCGGGGCCGCCAACGCCAGTCCGGCGAGCGCAAACGCGGCGCACAGCGCCGTCCGGCGCACGGCTCGATCGATCGGGTTCATGGGCTTCCTTTCTGCTGTCAAAGGAGGGCGAACGGCCGCTCGTGGAAGCCGACGCCGAGTGGGTGGGGTGCGCGCGAGGCGCCGCCACAGGCTATGCGGCAAAGCGGGGCGGCGTTCTCCGGAGAAGTCCCGAGTGCGGCCACCCGAATCGGGGGTTGCCCGCCGACCGTCAGTCCTCTTCCTTGAGCTTGTACTGCGAGGCGAGTTGCGCCTGCACCGACGGCGGCACGGCTTCGTAGTGGCTGAACGCGAGCGAATAGCGACCGTGGCCGCCGGTCATCGCGTTCAGGCGCGACTGGTAGTTCGCCAGCTCGGCCAGCGGCGCCTGGCCGAGCACCGACAGCAGCCCGCCGCTGGCGTTGCGCGTGCCGCTGACCTGGCCGCGGCGCGACGAGAGGTCGCCGGTGATGTCGCCGATGTTCGCGTCGGGCGCGGTGATCTCGATGTTGACGATCGGCTCGAGCACGATCGGCCGCGCCTTCAGGACGGCGTCGATGAAGGCTTTGCGGCCGGCCGTGATGAAGGCAATCTCTTTGCTGTCGACGCTGTGGTGCTTGCCGTCGTAGACGACGACGCGCACGTCGATCACGTTGTGCCCGGCGACGACGCCCGATTCCATCGCCTGGCGGATGCCCTTCTCGACCGCCGGCATGAAGTTGCTCGGGATGGTGCCGCCCTTGACCTGGTCGACGAATTCGAAGCCGGCGCCGCGCGCGAGCGGCTCGACGCGCAGGAACACCTCGCCGAACTGGCCCGCGCCGCCGGTCTGCTTCTTGTGGCGGTGGTGCCCTTCGGCGTTGGCGGCGATCGTCTCGCGGTAGGCGATGCGCGGCGGGCGCGTGTTGACCTCGCAGCGGTGCACCTCGGTCAGCCGTTCGAGCAGGGTGCGCAGGTGCAGCTCGCCCAGGCCGTACACCACCGTCTCGTTGGTCGCCACGACGTGCTCGACCTTCAGGCACGGGTCCTCGTCGACCAGCTTCTGCAGGATGTCCCACAGCCGCTGCTCGTCGCCGCGCCGCCGCGGCTCGATCGCCAGGCCGTGCACCGGCTCGGGGAAGTCGAGCGGCTTGAGGTGGATGTGGTCGTCCTCGGCGGCATCGTGCAGCACGGCGTCAAAGTGCATCTCGTCGACCTTGGCCACCGCACAGATGTCGCCGGGCACGCCGCGCGCCACCTCGACGTGCTCCTTGCCCTGCAGCATGAACAGATGGCCGACCTTGAACGGCTTGCGGCCGTCGCCGATGTAGAGCTGGCTGTCCTTGGTGATCGTGCCCTGATGGATGCGGAAGATGCCCATCTTGCCGACGTACGGGTCCTGCGTGACCTTGAACACGTGCGCCAGCACGTGCTTGGCCGGATCGGGCTCGGCGCGGATCGGCTGCACGTCGGCATCTTCACCCTTCAAGAACGCCGGCGGGTTGCCCTCGCTCGGGTTGGGCAGCAGCTTGACGATCACGTCGAGCAGTTCGGCCACGCCGGCGCCGTTGCGCGCCGAAGTGAACACGATCGGGATCAGGTGACCCTCGCGTAGCGCCTGTTCGAGCGGGGCGTGCAGCTCGGTCGGGTCGACGTCGCCGTCGTTGAGGTAGCGCTCGACGAAGTCCGGGTCGACCTCGACCACCTGCTCGACCAGCGCGCGGTGCGCCTGTTCGACCGACGAGAAGTCGGCCTCGTGGCCGCCCGGGGCCTGCGGGTTGAAGAAGCAGTCGACGACCTCGGTGCCGCCGGCCGCGGGCAGGTTCAGCGGCAGGCACTCGCGTCCGAAGGAGGCCTGGATCTGCGCGACAAGCCCCGGCAGGTCGACGCCCTGCGAGTCGATCTTGTTGACGATGACGATGCGGTCGAGCCCGCGCTGCGCGGCCCATTGCATCATGCGCTCGCTCATCATCTCGATGCCGGTGGCGGCGTTGATGACGACCGCTGCCGTCTCCACCGCCTCGAGCGCCGTCATCGACTGGCCGAGGAAGTCGGGGTAGCCCGGCGTGTCGACCAGATGAACGCGCGTCTCGCCGTGCACCAGGTGCATCATCGCCGAGTTGAGCGAGTGCTGCGCCTTGCGCTCGAGCGGGTCGAAATCGCTCACCGTGCTGCCGCGCTCCAGACTGCCGGGCGCACCGATCGCCCCCGCCCTGGCCAGCAACGCCTCGGCGAGGCTGGTCTTGCCGGCGGCGGCCTGGCCGACCAGCGCCAGGGTGCGGATCGCCGCGACGGCGGGGTTCACGGACGAAGCCATGGATGGGGTCTCCTCGCAGGTTGGCTCGTTTCAGGCTGCGTCGAGGGTACGGGATGCCGGACGGCCGCACAAGCCGAGCCGACGCCACCCGGCGCGAGCGCGCCGGTCCGCCAGCCGCGCCGGCCCGGGCATGCGGCTTGCCCCCGGCAGGCCGCGGCCTCCACGCCGTTCCCTCAACGCTTTCTGGACCGAGCGAGACACCCATGACCTCCACGCGAACCCTGCAGCTGCTCTTCCTGAGTGCCGCCGTAGCTGGCCTGTCGGCCTGCGGCGGCGGCGGCGGTGGCGACTCCACCGCGACCGCCGGCAATCCGCCGGCGCCGGCTCCCGGCTCTTCGCCGGCTCCCGCGCCCGCGCCGAGCGCCTCCGGACTGCCCGCTGCGACGGCAAGCATCTCGCAGTCGGCCAGCACCGCGGCCGGCCTCGCGGTGAAGGCGGCGGATGTCTACAACAAGGCCGGCGGCGGCGCCGCGGCGGTGGCGCTGGGTGATGCAGCGCCCGTGGTCGGCTCGACCAGCGTCGCCTGCCCGGGCGGGGGCAGCGTCGCCTACAGCGGGCCGGCGACCGGCATGACGGCCACCTACAACGCCTGCGCGCTGGGCCTGCACACCTTCAACGGCAGCGCGACGGTGTCGTACGTGGCCAGCGGGTCGACGCTGCAGAGCTACGTCATCGACTACAGCGCCGGCGGCATCAACGTCAGCGCGCCCAATGGCTTCACCGCCACGCTCACCGGCCGCACGAGTTGCGATTCGGCCAGCGGCGCGATGCTGTGCACGGCGGACTACCGCAACGTCCGCTGGGGTGCCGATTTCGGCTACGACTACGCCGGCCAGCTGGCCAACGGCACTACAGCCTGCGACTGCGGCCCGTCGCAGATCGTGCTGCTGCAGGCGTCCAACCTCGGCGCGACGGCGGGCGTTGCCAACGTCACCGGCGCAAGCGGCTCGGCGGTCATCACGCGGACCTCGGCGACGACCTTCACGGTCGAGCTGACATCGGGCGGGATGACGGTCAGCTATCCGGTCACCGGCGTCACGCCGCCGCCCTGATCGGCGCGTCGGGCCCGGCCTACAGCGGCTCAACGGTGGCGCCGACAGACAGCGGCCGGCACCGTTTCGACACTGTGGCCATGGGCTCCCGGCCCGCGTTCCGCCGTCCGGCACTGCACGGCGCCGCCCCGGCGTTCGCGCTGGC
>JBLMVT010000334.1:0-4366 GCA_050256835.1 Betaproteobacteria bacterium
ACACCGCCAGCATCGACCCCGCCGACAGCAAGTCGCTGGACAGCCACCAGGTGATCCGCCGCCGCGGCCTGCGCGTGCTGGAGAACCTGGTGCTCGACGCCGTGCCCGAGGGCGACTACGAGCTGATCGCCCTGCCCTTGCGCTGGGTCGAGGCCGACGCCAGCCCGGTGCGCGCGGTGCTGAGGGAGCTGCGATGACGATCACCCGCGACGACTGCCTGCGGCGCGACCGCGACGACCCGCTCGCTCGGCTGCGCGAGCTCTTCAGCGTGCCCGAAGGACTGGTCTATCTCGACGGCAACTCGCTCGGCGTGCTGCCGCGCGCCACCGGCGCCCGCGTCGCCGAAGTGGTCGAGCGCGAATGGGGCGAAGGGCTGATCGGCAGCTGGAACGCCGCCGGCTGGATCGATCTGCCGCAGCGCCTGGGCGACGCGATCGCGCCGCTGGTCGGAGCGCGCGCGGGCGAGCTGGTCGTCGCCGACTCGACCTCGGTCAACCTCTACAAGGTGCTGTCGGCCGCCGCGCGCATCGTGCGCGAGGACGCGGCGACGCGCCGAGTCGTCGTCTCCGAGCGCAGCAACTTCCCGACCGACCTGTACATCGCCGACAGCGTGTGCCGCGAGCACGGCTGGACGCTCGAACTGCTCGAGCCCGAGGCGATCGGCGCGCGCCTGGCACGCGGCGCCGACGTGGCGCTGCTCGTGCTCACCCACGTCAACTACCGCACCGGCCGCATGCACGACATGGCCGCGCTGACGCGCGCCGCGCACGACGCCGGCGTGCTCGTGGTCTGGGACCTGTGCCACAGCGCGGGCGCGGTGCCGGTCGACCTGCATGCCGCCGGCGCCGACTTCGCGATCGGCTGCGGCTACAAGTACCTGAACGGCGGACCCGGCGCGCCGGCGTTCGTCTGGGTACACCCGCGCCATTCGGGCCGCTTCACGCAGCCGCTGTCGGGCTGGATGGGCCACGCCGCGCCGTTCGAATTCGTGCCCGACTACCGGCCCGCGAGCGGCATCGCCAGATACCTGTGCGGCACGCCGCCGGTGCTCGCGCTGGCGGCGCTCGAGTGCGGCATCGCGACGCTGCACGCGGCCGACGCGCTGGGCGGCATGGCCGCGCTGCGCGCCAAGTCGCTGGCGCTGACCGACCTGCTGATCGACCTCGTCGAGCAGCGCTGCGGCGGCCACGGCCTCGCGCTGGTCACGCCGCGCGCGCATGCGGAGCGCGGCAGCCAGGTCTGCCTGGCGCGCGCCGACGGCGGCTATGCCATCGTGCAGGCGCTGATCGCGCGCCGCGTCGTCGGCGACTTCCGATCGCCCGACATCCTGCGCTTCGGCGTCGCGCCGCTGTACACGCGCTTCGTCGACGTCTGGGACGCGGTCGAGCAGCTGCGCGAGGTGCTCGACAGCGCCGAATGGCGCGCCCCGCGCTTCGCCCGGCGCGCCGCGGTCACCTGACGAACCGAAGCCACTACATGACGACTCCCGACCTGCCCGCCGACATCGTCCGCGACGAGCGCGCCCAGCTCGACTTCTCGCGCGACATGAGCTATTCGGACTACCTGCACCTCGACGCCGTGCTGTCGGCGCAGCATCCGCGCTCGCCCGACCACAACGAGATGCTGTTCATCGTGCAGCACCAGACCAGCGAGCTGTGGATGAAGCTGATGCTGCACGAGCTCGCCGCGGCAGTGGCCCACGTCGGGCGCGACCAGCTGAGCCCGGCGTTCAAGATGCTCGCGCGCGTGAGCCGCATCATGGAGCAGCTGGTCCACGCCTGGGACGTACTGGCGACGATGACGCCGCCGGAGTATTCGGCGATCCGCCCGCATCTCGCGTCGAGCAGCGGCTTCCAGAGCTGGCAGTACCGCTGCATCGAGTTCACGCTCGGCAACAAGAACGCGGCAATGCTCAAGCCGCACGCGCACCGGCCCGACCTGCTCGCGCGCGTCGAAGCCGCGTACCGCGCGCCCTCGCTGTACGACGAGTCGCTGCGCCTGCTGGCGCGCCGCGGCCTGCCGGTGCCGGCCGACCACGCCGAACGCGACTGGACGCTGCCGTACGCGGCGAGCGACGCGGTCGAGCAGGCCTGGCTCACCGTCTACCGCGAGCCCGAGCGGCACTGGGACCTGTACCAGCTCGGCGAGGAACTGGTCGACCTGGAGGACGCGTTCCGCCTCTGGCGCTTTCGCCACGTCACGACGGTCGAACGCATCATCGGCTTCAAGCGCGGCACCGGCGGCACCTCGGGCGTCGGCTACCTGCGCAAGATGCTCGACGTGGTGCTGTTCCCGGAGCTGTGGAAGCTGCGCACCGATCTGTAGCCCTGCCTGGTGTCCGTCAACCCAGGTTCACCGGCACGAAGATGCGGTCGCCGTCGCGGTCGACGAGCAGCGCGACGCTCTTGGGCTTGCCGTCGAGCACGCTCTTCACGTCCTGGATCGAGTTGACCGGCTTGCCGTTGATGGCCAGCAGCACGTCGCCGGCGGCGATGCCGGCGCGCTCGGCCGGGCCGCTGGCGTTCTCGATCACCAGGCCGTGGTCGATCTTGGCCTGCGCGCGCTCCTCGCGCGTCAGCGGGCGCAGCGCCAGGCCGAGGTGGCCCTGGCCGGCCTCGCTGCCACCGCTGCTCGCGGTCTGCGTGTCGTTCTCGGTGCCGGTCAGCTTGACGGTCAGCTCGGTCGGGGACTTGTCGCGCCAGACCTTGAGCTTGACCTTCTCGCCCGGGGCCATCAGGCCGATGCGGCTCGACAGCGCGCCCGAACTGGCGATCGGCTCGCCGTTCAGCTCGGTGACGACGTCTCCGGGCTTGACGCCCGCGGCCGCGGCCGGGCTGTCGGGCGCGACGCTGGCGACCAGCGCGCCGTCGGGCTTGGTGAGACCGAACGAGCTGGCCAGCGTCTGGTTGAGGTCCTGGATCGTCACGCCCATGCGCGCGTGCTGCGCGTGGCCGGTGGCGACGATCTGGTCCTTGATCTTCAGCGCCACGTTGATCGGGATCGCGAACGCGAGGCCCTGATAGCCACCCGACTGCGAGTAGATCTGCGCGTTGATGCCGACCACCTCGCCGCTGCCGTTGAACAGCGGGCCGCCCGAGTTGCCTGGGTTGACCGCCGCATCGGTCTGGATGAACGGCACGTAGGCGTCGCCGGGCAGCGAGCGCCCCTTCGCGCTGACGATGCCCGCCGTCGCCGTCTGCTCGAAGCCGAACGGCGAGCCGATCGCGAGCACCGGGTCGCCGACCTCGAGCCTGCTCGCATCGCCCAGCCGCACCGTCGGCAGGTTCTTGGCGTCGATCTTCAGCACCGCAATGTCGGTCGCCGGGTCGGCGCCGAGCACCTTGGCCTTGTACTCGCGCTTGTCGCTGAGTTTGACGGTCACTTCCTTGGCGTCGCGCACGACGTGCGCGTTGGTCAGGATCACGCCGTCGCCGTTGATGATGAAGCCCGAGCCGAGGCCGCGGAACGGCACCTCGCCGCCGCGCCGGCCCGGGAACTGCAGGCCCGGAATGCCGCGGAAGAACTGGAAGAATGGATCGTCCTCCATGCCCGGCGGCATGCCCTGCATGCCTTCGGTCTTGTGCGTGCCGGCGACGGTGACGCCGACCACGGCCGGCCCGGCCTGCTGGACGATGGCGCGGTAGTTCGGTGCGGCGACGGTCGGCACCGGCGCGGCCGGCACCGTCGCCGGCGTGCCCTTGGTGGTGTCGGCCGGCGCCGTGGTCTGCGCCAGCTGCTGCCGGGAGTCGTCGTGCTTGAACGGATTGAGGCTGAACGCGCCGGAGCTACCGGCGACGGCGATGCCCGCGCCCGCCAATGCAGCGGCCAGGGGAGTCTTGAGGTTTCTCATGGCGATTCCTTTGCTTCGGGCGGCGAAGGCGCCGCGTGCAGCAAAGGTAGGCCGAGCAAGTGAGGTGCCCGTTAAGGCAAGGTTAGGCGAGGATTAGGATCAGCTGCCGATGTCGCGCCCCGCGGCTCGGCTGCCGATGATGGAGGCACGTGAATGGAACAGCTGCTGCTTTGGATCGGCCGCCTGGCCGGATGGATCGGCGTCCTGGTGGTCGCCGCCGCCGTCGCTGCGCGGCTCACCGGCACGTGGGTGCTTGGCGGCTACTCGGTGGGAACGATGCTGCAGGGCGGGATGGCGGCGATGCTGCTGGCCTGCCTGGCCTATTGCGCCAGCCTCGCCGAGCGCTCGCGCGGCTGAGGCGGGACAGCACCGGCCGCGACGACCGGCAGCCGCACCGTGACGCGCAGTCCGCCCTGCGGCGAATCGCCCAGCGCCACCGTCGCGCCGTGCCGCTCGGCAACGCTCCTGACGATCGCCAGCCCGAGGCCGGTGCCTTGCGGGGCGTCGGCGGCGGCG
>JBLMVT010000335.1:0-3725 GCA_050256835.1 Betaproteobacteria bacterium
TTCCTTGACGGGCTTGGGCGCGCCGTCGACCAGGTCCTTGGCCTCCTTGAGGCCCAGGCCGGTCAGCTCGCGCACGGCCTTGATGACCGACACCTTGTTGGCGCCGGCCTCGAGCAGCTGCACGGTGAACTCTGTCTTCTCCTCGGCGACCGGGGCCGCGGCGCCGGCGCCGGCCGCTGCGGGGGCAGCCATCGCGGCTGCCGACACGCCGAACTTCTCCTCGATGGCCTTCACCAGGTCATTGAGTTCCATCACCGACATGCTGTCCAAGGCGGACAGGAATGCGTCTTTGTCGAATGCCATGGGGGTTTTCCTAGATACGGTTGGGTTCGATGAATTCAAGTCAGGCCGCTGCAGGTGCCGGCTCGGCGCCCTCGGCGGCAGCGCCCGCAAGCGCCTTGCCCTTGCTCTCGGCGACCGCGGCGACCGCGCGCGCCAGGCGCGAGACGGGCGACTGCATCAAGCCAAGCAGCTGGGCCAGCAGCACTTCCTTGCTCGGGATCGCGGCCAGGGCCTTGACCCCGTTCGCGTCGAGCGCCTTGCCGGCATAGGCACCGGCCTTCACGACGAGCTTGTCGTTGGTCCTGGCGAAGTCGGCGATGACCTTCGCTGCGGCCACGGCGTCCTCGGAGAAGCCGTAGATCAGCGGACCGACCATGCTCCCGGCGGCCACCTCGAACGGCGTGCCGGCGACCGCGCGACGGGCGAGCGTGTTCTTCAGCACGTGAAGATAGACGCCCTTGTCGCGCGCCTGCCGGCGCAGCACGTTGAGGTGCTCGACGGTGAGCCCCCGGTACTCGGCCAGAGCCAGTGTCTGCGAACGCGCGGCCTGCGCCGACACGTCCGCCACCATGACCTGCTTCTCGCTCTTGTTGAGACTCAAGGTCTGCTCCTTTCACAACGCGCCCTCGGCCTCGCGGGCCTCGCGGCGCTTCCTCGGTTCAGCGACCTTCCGTCCGGGAAAACTTCCCTTTCGGCGGGACCGCCATCTGCGCTGGCTTTGCCTTCGGCGTCGCGGCCTGCGGCTCGATTGAGGGGCTCGCGCCCCGCCAACGGTCTTGGATGACCCGAACCGAAACCCGGCCCGGCCCACCAAACTCCTTCGTCCTTACGCCCTCACGCCCCCGCCGGTGCGCTGGCGATCGACGCCACGTCGACGCGCGCGCCGACGCCCATCGTCGAGGACACCGCCACCTTGCGCAGGTACACACCCTTGCTCGACGCCGGTTTGGCCTTGTTCAGCGCGTCGATCAGCGCGCGCAGGTTGCCCTCGAGCTTGTCGGCGTCGAACGAACGCCGGCCGATCGTCGCGTGGACGATGCCGGCCTTATCGACGCGGAACTGCACCTGGCCGGCCTTGGCGTTCTTCACCGCGGTCGCCACGTCGGGCGTCACCGTGCCCACCTTGGGGTTCGGCATCAGGCCGCGCGGGCCCAGGATCTGGCCGAGCGTGCCGACGACGCGCATCGTGTCCGGCGAGGCGATCACGATATCGAAGTTGATGTTGCCCGCCTTCACCTCGGCCGCGAGGTCGTCAATGCCGACGACGTCAGCGCCCGCGGCTTTCGCCTCCTCGGCCCTGGCGCCCTGCGCGAACACCGCGACGCGCTTGGTCTTGCCGGTGCCGTTGGGCATCACGACCGCGCCGCGCACGACCTGGTCGGACTTCTTGGCGTCGATGCCGAGCTGCACCGCGACGTCGATCGATTCGTCGAACTTGGCGGTGGCGAAGCTCTTGACGAGGGCGAGCGCATCGCCCAGCGGGTACAGCCGGGTGCTGTCGACCTTGCCGGCGGTCGCCTTCTGGCGCTTGGTCAGCTTGGCCATGGTCAGACCCCTTCCACCGTGACGCCCATCGAGCGGGCGGATCCGGCGATCGTGCGCACCGCCGCGTCGAGGTCGGCGGCCGACAGGTCCTTCATCTTGGTGCGGGCGATGTCCTCGATCTGCGCGCGCGTCAGCTTGCCCACCTTCTCCAGGTGAGGCTTGCCCGAGCCCTTCTCTAGCTTGATCGCCTTCTTGATCAGCACCGTGGCCGGCGGCGTCTTCAGGACGAAGGTGAAGCTCTTGTCCGCGAAGGCCGTGATGACCACCGGCAGCACGAGGCCCGGCTCCATCCCCTGGGTCTGCGCGTTGAACGCCTTGCAGAACTCCATGATGTTGAGCCCGCGCTGGCCGAGCGCCGGGCCGATCGGAGGCGAGGGGTTGGCCTTGCCTGCCGGGACCTGCAGCTTGATGAAGCCGACGATTTTCTTTGCCATGAAGGCTCCTTACCGAGTCCGAACGCCCGGCCGGCGAACCGGCGACGAGCTCCTCGTGCGTGCGCCCGAATCATCAAAGGACCGCAGCCGGGCGACGACGCCGCGGTCCCGAACGATCAAATCTTCTCGACCTGCGAGAAGTCCAGCTCCACCGGCGTCGCTCGGCCGAAGATCGTCACCGACACGCGCACCTTCGACTTGTCGTAGTTCACTTCCTCGATCGCGCCGTTGAAGTCGGTGAACGGGCCTTCCTTGACGCGCACCAGCTCGCCGACCGTCCACTCGACCTTGGGACGCGGCTTCTCGATGCCTTCCTGCATCTGGTTGACGATCTTCGCCACCTCCGCCTCGGAGATCGGCGACGGCCGGTTCTTGGCGCCGCCGACGAAGCCCGTCACCTTGCTGGTGTGCTTGACGAGGTGCCAGGTGTCGTCGGCCATCTCCATCTCGACCAGAACGTAGCCTGGGAAGAATCGGCGCTCGGTGACCGACTTCTTGCCGCCCTTCAGCTCGACGACTTCTTCGGTCGGCACGAGGATGCGGCCGAACTTCTCGGCCATGCCCGAGCGGTCGATGCGCTCGCGCAGGTTGCGCTCGACGGCCTTCTCCATGCCGGAATAGGCGTGCACCACGTACCAGCGCTTGTTGCCGGTCGGCGCCACGTCCTGCGGCTTCACCGCCTGGCCGGCGGCCAGCTCTTCAGCACTCATCGTCGTCATCCTTCCAACGCCCGCGGGTCCTCAGTGCTTCCAGCCGAGGATGAGGTCGTACAGCGCCCACTCGAGCGTCTTGTCGGTCAGCCACAAGAACAGCGCCGTCACGAAGACGAACGCGAACACGTAGCCGGTCATCTGCATCGCTTCCTTGCGCGTCGGCCAGACGACCTTCTTCACCTCGCGCGACGAGTCGCGGCTGTAGGCGATCAGCGCCTTGCCCGATTCGGACAGGAGGAACACGCCGGCGGCAGCGACCAGCAGCACCAGCAGCGCGACCACGCGCACCCAAAGGTCCTGCCTGCCGAGCGCGTAGAACGCGACGACGCCGCCGAGGAGCAGCACGGCCGACGCTGCCAGCTTGGCCTTGTCGGCAGCGGAGGAAACGGTCTCGACGGGTTGCGGGCTGGTGGCCATTGCTTTCATCGGTGGTCCGGGCGCTTGCGCGCCGTCTTGCCGCGGCCGTGCTCGCTCGCGAGGCACGCCGCTCGGCCGGGAAGCCCTGTGCGGTTCAGGGCTTGGCAGGGGCAGAGGGTCTCGAACCCCCAACCTTCGGTTTTGGAGACCGACGCTCTGCCAATTGAGCTATGCCCCTGCGGCCTCGATTTCGTTGCGGATCGCTCGATCGCGCTCACTCCATGATTTTGGCCACCACGCCGGCGCCCACGGTGCGGCCGCCCTCGCGGATCGCAAAGCGCAGGCCTTCTTCCATGGCGATGGGGGCGATCAGCTTGACGGTGATGCTCACGTT
>JBLMVT010000336.1:0-4909 GCA_050256835.1 Betaproteobacteria bacterium
TGACGACCTTGAGGAACGGCACCACGCCCTGGCTTTCGCCGTTCGTGCCCTTGATGTGGCTGCCGAGCGCGCGCACCGGCGTCCAGTCGTTGCCCAGCCCGCCGGCAAACTTCGACAGCAGTGCGTTCTCCTTGATCGCCTCGTAGATGCCGTCGAGGTCGTCGGACACCGTCGTCAGGTAGCAGCTCGACAGCTGCGAGCGCCGCGTGCCGGAGTTGAACAGGGTCGGCGTGCTCGACATGAAGTCGAAGCTCGACAGCACCTCGTAGAACTGGACGGCGCGCGCCTCGCGGTCGATCTCGTTGATCGCCAGACCCATCGCCACGCGCATGAAGAACGCCTGCGGCAGCTCGATGCGCGTCTTGCGCAGGTGCAGGAAATAGCGGTCGTAGAGGGTCTGCAGGCCGAGGTAGTCGAACTGCAGGTCACGCTCTGGCTTGAGCGCCGCGCCCAGCGCGGCTAGGTCGAACTGCAGCAGCCGCTCGTCGAGCAGCTCGGCCTCGACCCCCTTCTTGACGAAGACCGGGAAATAGTCGGCATAGCGCGCGCCCATCGCGCCCTGAGGCACCTCTTCGCCGAGCACCTCCTTGCGGATGGTGTGCAGCAGCAGCCGCGCCGTGGCGCGGGTGTAGCCCGGGTCCTTCTCGATCAGCGTGCGCGCAGCCAGGATCGCCGCCTTGTGCACCTCGTCGATCGGCACGCCGTCGTACAGGTTGCGCTGCGTCTCGGCGAGGATCGGCGCCGCCCGCACGTCGGCCCCCAGGCCGGCGCACGACGACTCGATCAGCGCCTCGAGCGCCGCCATGTCGAGCGGCACGCGCGCCCCGCGGTCGGTGACATGCAGCACTGCGGGCGCGGCGGACGGCACCTCGCCCTGCTTGGCCCGCTCCTGCGCGCGCCGCTCGCGGTACAGCACGTAGGCGCGGGCCACCTCGTGGTGGCCGCCGCGCATCAGCCCCAGCTCGACCTGGTCCTGCACGTCCTCGATGTGGAACGTGCCGCCGCCCGGCCGCGAGCGCAGCAGCCCGCGCACCACGGTCTCGGTCAGCACGTCGACTGTCTCGCGCACGCTCGCCGAGGCCGCGCCTTGGGTGCCGTGCACCGCGAGGAACGCCTTCATCAGCGCGACCGCGATCTTGTTCGGCTCGAAGCGGACCACCGCGCCGTTGCGGCGGATGATCTGGTAGCCCTCGTAGACGCTGCCGGGCTGCACAGCCTGCGCAGCAACGCCGGCCAGCGACGGCAGCGCGGACGACGGACTGACGACGGATTGCATGGGGATCCTTTGCTGCGTTGGTTCGCTCGGAGAGCGGAGCACGGGCGGGCTTCAGCGGCCCGGCGACGACGGCATCGAAGGCCGCAGCGGCGTGCAGCGCCGCGCCGAAGCATGTGGAAAACCGTGTGGAGAATCGGTGCAGTGCACGTGGATGACGGCGATCGCGACGGACACTATATGTAGGGTCTCGCGGCCTACTTTAGCACTACATCTAGCGTTCGCAAGCCATGGTGCTTCCACCGATGGCGCGCTCGCGCCAAGCGCGCAAAACGCCTCGATTGCGCGGCCTCAGACGTCGCGCGCCGGCGTCGGAAGGGCCGACGCCGGCCAGCCCAGCGATCGCTCCAGCGCGACCCAGTCGAAGCCCGCGCCCGGGTCGGCCTTGCGGCCCGGAGCGACGTGCTCGTGGCCGGCGATCGCCTCGATCGGATAGCGGCGCGCCAGCGAACGCAGGAGTGCCGAAAGCACGTCGTACTGCACCGGCTCGAACGGCTCGCCTTCGAGCCCTTCGAGCTCGATGCCCACCGAGTAGTCGTTGCAGTCGGGGCGCCCGCGCCAACTCGATGCACCGGCATGCCAGGCGCGATCGTCGCAGGAGACGAACTGCAGCAGCTCGCCGTCGCGGCGGATCAGGAAGTGCGCCGACACCTCGAGCCCCTCGATCGTCGCGAAGTAAGGATGCGCGCGCCAGTCGAGACGGTTGGTGAACAGGCGCTCGATGGCGTCGCCGCCGTAGACCCCGGGCGGCAGGCTGATCGAATGGATCAGCGCCAGTGTGATCTCGGTGCCGGCCGGCCGCACGTTGAAGTTGGGCGAGGCAACCCGCCGGGCGCCGCCGAGCCAGCCCTTGCGCCAGCGCGGGCCGGCTCGGGAGCGGCCCGCGCCTCGGCTCACGCCGCTTCGTCGCCGCGCTCGACGTCGATGCCGAACGCGTGGTCGGCGACGTTGACGCCCAGGCGCGCCATGCGGTAGCGCATCTGGCGCAAGGTCAGGCCGAGGCTGGCGCCGGCGGCGGTGCGGTTGAAGCGGTGGCGCGCCAGCGCGCGCACGAGGATGTCGCGCTCGACCTGGTCGAGGAAGTCGGCCAGGTCGCTGGGCAGCTCGGCGTGGCGCTCGCTCACCGCCGGCGCCAGCGCGGCGGGCACGGTGTCGGCGTGCGCATCGTCGAGCGCCGGCGGCTCGACGTCGGCCAGCACCGCGTCGGGCAGTCCGAGGTCGGCGACGTCGATGGTGTCGCCGACCGTCAGCGCCACCGCACGGTGAAGCAGGTTCTCCAGCTCGCGCACGTTGCCGGGAAAGGAATAGCACGCCAGGTGCTGCCAAGCCGCGCGCGTCAGGCGCGGCGGGGCCGCGACGCCGGCGTCGCGCGAGAGCCGCTCGAGCACGCGCTCGGCGATTGCCGGCAGGTCCTCGATGCGCTCGCGCAGCGGCGGCACGCGGATCTGGATCACGTTGAGGCGGTAGTACAGGTCCTGCCGGAAGCGCCCGGCGAGCACCTCGGCGCCGAGGTCCTTGTGGGTGGCGCTGACGATGCGCACGTTGACCGGCTGTTCGGCCACCGCGCCGATCGGCCGCACCGAGCGTTCCTGGATCGAGCGCAGCAGCTTGCTCTGCATCGCCAGCGGCAGGTCGCCGATCTCGTCGAGGAACAGCGTGCCGCCGTTGGCAGCCTGGAAGAAGCCGGCGCGGTCCTCGTGGGCGCCGGTGAACGAACCCTTGCGGTAGCCGAAGAACTCGGCCTCGAGCAGGTTCTCGGGGATCGCGCTGCAGTTGACCGGCACGAACGGCTGGCCGGCGCGCACGCTGCTGTCGTGGATCGACCGCGCGACCAGTTCCTTGCCGGTTCCCGACTCGCCGCTGACCAGCACCGGCGCCATGCTGCGCGCCACCCGCTCGACCAGCGCGCGCACCTCGTTCATCGCCCCCGAGGTGCCGGCCATGCGATCGAGCGCGGGATTGGGGGCCGGGTCGGCGCGGGCCGCTGCGGTGGCGCCCCGGCTCGCGCGCACCGCTTCGACCTGCGAAGGCAGGGTCGCGGGGTCGGTGCCTGCCGTCTGTGGCCCGCGCCCGATCGCCGAGGCGACGACGGCGCGGAACTGGCGCAGGTCGACCGGCTTGGTCAGGTAGTCGTAGGCGCCGGCCTTCAGCGCCTCGACCGCGTTCTCGGCCGAACCGTAGGCGGTGATGACGATCGCCTTCTCGCGCCGCGCGCCCTCCTCGAGCCGGCGCAGCAGGTCCAGGCCGCTGCCGTCGGGCAGCCGCATGTCGGTGATGACCGCGCTGAAGGTGCGGTCGCGCAGGTGCATCAGCGCCTCCTCGACCGAGCCCGCGGTCTCGATGTCGTAGCCCTCGCGCGCCAGCGTCAGCTCGTAGAGCGTGCGCAGGTCGGGCTCGTCGTCGACGACCAGCAGGCTGTAGTGCGAGGGTGGGTTCATGCGAACAGGTGACGCGAGTCCGCGGGCGACGCGCTCGGCAGCGCACCGCGCCGCATCAGGACGAGGAATTCGTTGCGCCGGTCCGGGCCTTCGCCGCGCGGCCGGTAGTCGATGCTGCCGCCGTAACGCTGGCACAGTTCGCGGCAAATATAAAGGCCGAGGCCGGTGCCGCGGCTGCGCGTCGAGAAGAATGGCTCGAACAAATGCGGCTCGACCTCGGGCGCGATCGGCGCGCCGCCGCTGGCCACGGTCAGCGCGGCCTCGCGCTCGTCGCGCGCCGCCAGCCGCACGGCGATCGCCGCCGGCACGGCACCGGCATGACGCAGTGCGTTGTCGAGCAGGTTGACGAGCACTCGGCGCAGGTGCTCGGCGTCGAACACCACGGCCAGCGGCTCGGCCGGCACCTCGACGGCGAGCGCGCCGCCGTCGCCAGTGGCCACGCCGGCCATGTGCGCCCACTCGGCGCAGATGTGCGCGACCGTGGCGGCGGCGTCGATCGCCGCGGCGCTGCCGGGCGCGCCGGGGGCGACCTCCATCACGTCGTCGACGATGCGCTTGAGCCGCTCGACGTTCTCGCCGACCATGTGCGTGAGCTGGCGCTGCGCCGGGTCGGTCGCGTCCTCGGCGAGCAGCGCGTTGGCCTGCGCGATCGCCGCCAGCGGGTTTCGGATCTCGTGCGCGATGCCGGCCGACACGCGGCCCATCGCGGCCAGCTTCTCCTGCCGCGTGCGCGCCAGCACGCTGCGCACGTCCTCGAGGAAGATCACGCAGACATCCTCGCTGGCCTGCGGCTCGCGCCGCTGCGTGAAGCGCACGCGCAGCCGCACCGTGCGCACCAGTCCCGGAGCGAAGGCCAGCGTGACGTCGCGCCCGGCCTCCGGCCAGCTGCCTTCGACGAAGGCGCGCTCGACCGCGCGCACCAGCGGCTCCCACGCGTCGGTGCCGTGCAGCGCGAACGGCGCGGCGTGCGTCATCCCGCTGGGCACCAGCAGCGCGCGCGCCGCCGGGTTGGCCGCGCGCACGCGGCCGCGGCGGTCGACGACCAGCACGCCGTCCTGCATCTCCTCGATCACCAGGCGGTTGAGCTGCGCCTGCTGGCGCGCCAGCTCGAGGCTGCCGCGCGCGGTGCGCTCCTCGCGCGCCAGCCGCCCGGCCAGTTCGCCCGACAGCAGCGTGATGACGAACAGGCCGCTGCCGA
>JBLMVT010000337.1:0-4584 GCA_050256835.1 Betaproteobacteria bacterium
AAGGACTGCCTGCGCTGCGGCAAGTGCAAGCCGGCGTGCGCCACCCACGTGCCGCGCGCCAACCTGCTGTACATCCCGCGCAACAAGATCGTCGCCACCTCGCTGCTGTTCGAGGCCTTCCTGTACGAGTAGCAGACGCGCCTCGGCCTGGCGATCCCCCACGGGCAGGAATTCGAGGATGTCGCCGACCACTGCACCGTGTGCCACAAGTGCCTGTCGCCGTGCCCGGTCGACATCGACTTCGGCGACGTCACGATGGCGATGCGCAACCTGCTGCGCAAGATGGGCAAGAAGAGCTGGCGGCCCGGCAACGCCGCGGCGATGTTCTTCCTCAACGCGACCCGCCCGGAGACGATCAAGCTGGTGCGCGGCGCGATGGTCGGCGTGGGCTTTCGTGCGCAGCGCCTCGCCAACCGCCTGCTGCGCGCGCTGGCGAAGCGGCAGACGGCCGCGCCGCCGGCCACCGTCGGGCCCGCGCCGGTGCGCGAGCAGGTGATCCACTTCATCAACAAGAAGATGCCGGGCAACCTGCCCAAGCGGACCGCGCGCGCGCTGCTCGACATCGAGGACAAGGCCTACGTGCCGATCATCCGCGACCCGCGCGCCACCAACGGCGACAGCGAGGCGGTGTTCTACTTCCCGGGCTGCGGCTCGGAGCGGCTTTTTTCGCAGGTCGGGCTGGCGACGCAGGCCATGCTCTGGCACGCCGGCGTGCAGACGGTGCTGCCTCCGGGCTACCTGTGCTGCGGCTACCCGCAGCGCGGCAGCGGCCAGCAGGACAAGGCCGAGCAGATCATCACCGACAACCGGGTGCTGTTCCACCGCGTCGCCAACACGCTGAACTACCTCGACATCAAGACCGTGGTGGTCAGCTGCGGCACCTGCTACGACCAGCTGCAGGGCTACCAGTTCGACGAGATCTTTCCCGGCAGCCGCATCGTCGACATCCACGAGTTCCTGCTGGAGAAGGGCATCACGCTGGACGACGCGACCGGCCGCGGCGCCTACCTGTTCCACGAGCCCTGCCACAACCCGATGAAGCTGCGCGAGTCGATGAAGACGGTGAAGGCGCTGGTCGGCGACAGGGTCAGGAAGAGCGAGCGCTGCTGCGGCGAGAGCGGCACGCTCGGCGTGACGCGGCCCGACATCGCCACCCAGGTGCGCTTTCGCAAGGAGGAGGAACTCCGGCGCGACGAGGCGGCTCTCAGGGCCTCCGGCGCCGTCGCGCCGCACGCCGACGTGAAGATCCTCACCAGTTGCCCGAGCTGTCTGCAGGGACTCATGCGCTACCAGGACGACCTCGCCAACGGGCTGCTCGAAGCCGACTACATCGTGGTCGAGATGGCCAGCCGCATCCTCGGCGCGAACTGGATGCCAGAGTACGTCGCCCGCGCCAACGACGGCGGGATCGAGCGCGTGCTGGTATGAACGAGGTGCGCAGCTGCGGGCTGTGCGGCTACGGCACGCGCGCGGCCGTGCTGCCGGTGGCGGCGACGGCCGCGCTGCGCGTCGTGCGCGTGCAGGACGAGCCAGACTACCCGGCCTACTACCGCATCGTCTGGAACGAGCACGCGCGCGAATTCTCCGAGCTGACGCCGGCCGAGCGCGCGCACTGCACCGACGCGCTGGTCGCCGTCGAACGCGTGCTGCTCGAGCGGCTGGCGCCGATCAAGATCAACCTCGCCTCGCTCGGCAACGTCGTGCCCCACCTCCACTGGCACGTCGTCGCTCGCTTCGAGTGGGACGCGCACTTCCCGCAGTCGATCTGGGGCGCGCGCCAGCGCGAGGCGCCGGCTGCAGCGCTCGAGGCGCTCACGGCGCGGATGGGCGCGCTCGACCTCGAGGTCGGGTTGGCGATCGAGCGCCTGGCCGCGCGCTAGACTCGAACCATCTCTTCCGGAGGACCCAAGCCATGGCCGGCCGCACCGCCACCCCGCAACCCACCGGCATCGTCGTCCACCAGGCGTCGCGCGCGCTCGAGATCGGCTTCGACGACGGCGCCAGCTTCCGCATCCCGTTCGAGCTGCTGCGCGTGTACTCGCCGTCGGCCGAGGTGCAGGGCCACGGCCCCGGGCAGGAGGTGCTGCAGACCGGCAAGCGCGAGGTCGAGATCGTGGCGCTCGAGCCGGTCGGCAACTACGCGGTGCAGCCGACCTTCTCCGACGGTCACGAGTCGGGCATCTACACCTGGGAGTACCTGCACTACCTGGGTAGCCAGCAAGGCGAGCTGTGGCGGCGCTACGAGACGCGCCTGGCCGAGGCCGGCATGGACCGCGACGCGCCGATGGCAGGGGCCGCGGCGTCGTCCTGCGGCCACCACCACTGACACGCACGATGGCCGAGACGCACTTCGGCTACCAGCGCGTCGAAGAGCGCGAGAAGTCCTCGCGCGTGCGCGGCGTATTCGACTCGGTCGCGGCGCGCTACGACCTGATGAACGACCTGATGTCGGGCGGCCTGCACCGCGCCTGGAAGGCGTACGCGGTGGCGGTGGCCGACGTGCGCGAGGGCGACCGCGTGCTCGACGTCGCCGCCGGCACCGGCGACCTGACGCGCGCCTTCGCGCGCCGCGTCGGCGACCGCGGCCTGGTCGTGCAGACCGACATCAACGCGGCCATGCTCGGCCGCGGGCGCGACCGCCTGCTCGACCAGGGGCTGGTCGTTCCCGCGCTGCAGTGCGACGCCGAGAAGCTGCCGTTCGCCGACGGCGCCTTCGACCTCGCGAGCGTGGCCTTCGGCCTGCGCAACATGACGCACAAGGAGGCCGCGCTGGCCGAGATGTGCCGCGTGCTGCGCCCCGGCGGCCGGCTGCTGGTGCTCGAGTTCTCGCGCGTCGCCGAGCCGCTTCGCCGCGCCTACGACTGGTACTCGATGCAGGTGCTGCCGCGGCTCGGCCGCCTGGTCGTCGGCGACGCCGACAGCTACCGCTACCTCGCGGAGTCGATCCGCATGCATCCCGACCAGCAGGCGCTGAAGGCGATGATGAAGGCGGTCGGCTTCGGCCATGTCGACGTGCACAACCTGAGCGGCGGCGTCGTCGCCCTGCACGTCGGCATCAAGTGCTGACACGCCGGTTTCCATTCGATACGTTTTCGCTTCGCTTCGTCGGCCGCTACGACATTGCGGCAAACGCTGCCGGTTCAGGTGGATCTGCCGCGGCCCGAATCGTTGCTGCAGCGGCGCGCGATCGGGCCGCCGGGGCTACTCTGCTGCGCTCATGTCCCCCGGGTCGGGTTCAAGCCCGACCCTCCTCCTTTACTTCGCTTCGCAGAGCGCCCCACCGGCCCGATCCGACGCGTCCAGCATTCATGCGCGCACGCCGATGACGGCCCCAGCCGAGGACCTAGTCCCGCACGCTGTCTGCATGCCGGCAACTCCCCGCTGGCACGCCGCCTGCTAAGGATGCCCCGCGTGGCGTGAGGCGTTTCGCCACGCACGGTGCAACTCCAGCGAAAGGCGGGGCAAGCGATGAATCTGATCTCCAGCGGGCGGCGCGTCCTGGCCGCGCTCGCCTTCCTGTGCATGGCGGCCGCCGGCCTCGCGGCGACGGCGCCGCCGTCGGCCAGCGGACACACCGAGTACGTGCTCGGAGCCGGCGACGTCGTCCACATCGTCGTCTACCAGAACCCCGACCTGACCAGCGACGTGCGCGTGTCGGAGGCCGGCAGCATCACTTTCCCGCTGATCGGCGCGGTCAAGGTCGGCGGCCTGACCACCGGGCAGGCCGAGCGGCGCATCGCCGACGCGCTCAAGAGCGGCAACTTCGTCAAGCAGCCGCAGGTGTCGATCCTGGTCTCGCAGGTGCGCGGCAACCAGGCCTCGGTGCTCGGCCAGGTCAACAAGCCCGGCCGCTATGCGCTCGAGGTGGCCGACATGCGCCTCACCGACGTGCTCGCCATGGCCGGCGGCATCGCGCCGAGCGGCGCCGACTGGGTGACCGTCGTCGGCACGCGCGACGGCAAGCCGTTCCGCACCGAGGTCGACCTGCCGACCGTGTTCGCCGCCGGCAAGCGCGGCGAGGACCTGATCGTGCAGAACGGCGACGTGATCTGGGTCGACCACGCGCCGATGGTCTACATCTACGGCGAGGTGCAGAAGCCCGGCGTGCAGCCGCTGCAGCGCGGCATGACGGTGATCCAGTTGCTCGCCGCCGGCGGCGGGCTGACGCAGCGCGGCACCGAGAAGGGCCTGCAGCTGCGCCGGCGCGGCCCCGACGGCAAGATCGTCGCGACCCAGCCCTCGATGGACGACTCGCTGCGCGACGGCGACGTGGTCTACGTCCGCGAAAGCCTGTTCTGACCGAGGAGCGACCATGTCTGCGCTGCAGTTCCTGTCCATCTTGCGCGCGCGCTGGAAGATCGCGCTCGCCGTGTTGCTGCTGACCGTCGCGACGACGCTGGCGGTCAGCCTGATCCTACCCAAGACCTACACCGGCACCGCCGCGGTCGTGGTCGACGTGAAGACGCCCGACCCGATCTTCGGCGCGCTGTTCCAGGGCCAGCTGGTGAGCGGCTACATGGCCACGCAGGTCGACATCATGACCAGCGACAGCGTGGCGCGCCGCGTCGTGCACGAGCTGAAGCT
>JBLMVT010000338.1:0-2998 GCA_050256835.1 Betaproteobacteria bacterium
GCGCCGCCGCGACGCGCGCCCGACCGTCATCGCCGTCGCGCACGAGCAGCACGCGCCGCGCGCCCAGCGCCGCGACAGCGTCGACGAGGCGACGATGGCCCGCCGCGCCGGCGCCCGCCGACTCGCCCCGACCGACACGCGTTCGCCTGCTCGCCATGCTTCGCCCGCCCCCGAAGGCCGCCCGCGACGGAGCGCATGGTACGCGCGTGCAGCGGGCGCGCGAGCCTCCAATCGCGGCGCCCCTATACTCCGCACCCGTCATCGGGGAGTAGCCGCCCTGCCTCCGGCAGGGGCCTGCGTCAACACACTTGGCCGCGCGTCGCGCGTGCGGCCATGGCGCAGGCAGCGCCCGCGCCTGGCCAGACCTTTGACCGCATCGCCGCCGCAGGGGCCGGGGCGGGTGCGGTCACAGGCTCGTCCGCCGGCCCGCTGGAGAATGCCCTGGAAGCCTTCCTCATCTCGACCGGCGTCGTCGCCCTCAGCGAAATGGGCGACAAGACGCAGCTGCTGGCGCTGCTGCTGGCGGCCCGCTTCAGGCGCCCGCTGCCGATCACGCTGGGCATCCTCGCCGCCACCTTGCTCAACCACAGCGCCGCGGGCGCGCTCGGCGCCTGGCTGGCGGCGCAGATGGGTCCCACCCTGCTGCGCTGGGTGATCGGCCTCGGCTTCCTCGCCATGGCGGCGTGGATGCTGATTCCCGACCGGGCCGACGGCGGCGCCGTGCGCGGGCGCATCCGCCTCGGCGTGTTCGGCACCACCCTCGTGACCTTCTTCCTCGCCGAGATGGGCGACAAGACGCAGATCGCCACCGTCGCGCTGGCCGCGCGCTTCCACGACCTTGCCGCCGTGGTCGCCGGCACGACGCTCGGCATGCTGCTCGCCGACGTGCCGGCCGTGTTCCTCGGCGGCCGAATCGCCACGGCGGTGCCGATGCGGCTGGTGCACGGCATCGCGGCCTTCGTCTTCGCGGCGCTCGGCGTGCTGACGCTGCTCAACGTCGGCGGCGTCTTCTGACGCCCTCGGCCGAAGGCGCCCACGGAGCCATCGTGCACACTGTGCGAACGCGCCTTCGCATCGCCTGCGACGCCGCGCGCGCACCCCAGTCAACCCGGCCGCCGATGGATACGCGCTCGACCGTCTCGCTCGAAGGTCACACGCCGATGATGCAGCAGTACCTGCGCATCAAGGCCGAGCACCCCGACGTGCTCGTCTTCTACCGCATGGGCGACTTCTACGAGCTGTTCTACGATGACGCGCGGCGCGCCCATCGCCTGCTCGACATCACGCTGACGACGCGCGGCACGAGCGCCGGCGAGCCGGTGGTGATGGCCGGCGTGCCGGCGCATTCGGTCGAGGCCTACCTCGCGCGGCTGCTCAAGTGCGGCGAGGCGGTGGCAATCTGCGAGCAGACGGGCGACGTCGCCACCGCCAAGGGGCCGGTCGAGCGCAAGGTCGTGCGCGTCGTCACGCCGGGCACGGTGACCGACGCGGAGCTGCTCGACGAGCGCGTCGACACCCTGCTGCTCGCGCTCGCCGCGGGGCGCGGCGCGAACGTCGGGCTGGCCTGGCTCGGCGTCGCCAGCGGACGCCTCGGGCTCACCGAATGCGGCCGCGGCGAGCTGGCCGGCTGGCTGGCGCGGCTCGACCCGGCCGAGGTGCTGCTCGCCGCCGATGACGAGCCGCCGCCGGCCGCGCTGGCAGCGCACGGCGCGGCGCTGACGCGCCGGCCGGCGTGGCAGTTCGATGCCGCGCTCGGCGCGCGCCGGCTGTGCGAGCAGTTGCGCGTCGCCAGTCTTGCCGGCTTCAACGCACACGAGCTCTCGCTCGCGCAGGCGGCGGCGTCCGCGCTGCTCGCCTACGCCGAGCACACGCAGGGCGGCGCGCTCGCCCACGTGCACACGCTCGAGGTGCAGCGCGCCAGCGAACTGCTGGAACTGCCGCCGGCGACGCGGCGCAACCTCGAGCTCACGCAGACGCTGCGCGGCGAGCGCGCGCCGACGCTCCTGTCGCTGCTCGACGGCTGCGCCACCGGCATGGGCAGCCGTGCACTGCGCCACTGGCTGACGATGCCGCTGCGCGATCGGGCGACGGCGAACGCGCGCCACGACGCGATCGATGCGCTGGCGGGCCACGGCTTCGAGCCGCTGCGTGCCGGGCTGAAGAGCGTGAGCGACGTCGAGCGCATCACCGCGCGGCTGGCGCTGCGGCAGGTTCGGCCGCGCGAGCTGGCCGGGTTGCGGCAGACGTTGGGTGCGTTGCCGGGGCTGGTGACGAACATGCCGGGCGGGCCGCTGCTCGACGAGCTGCGCAGCGACCTGCAACCGCCGCCCGCCGTCCCGACCCTGCTCTCCCGAGCGCTGGCCGACGAGCCCGGCGCACTGGTGCGCGACGGCGGCGTCATCGCCCCGGGCCACGACGCCGAGCTCGACGAGCTGCGCGGTATCCGCGAGCACGGCGAGGCCTTCCTGCTCGCGCTCGAGGCGCGCGAGCGCGAGCGCACCGGCATCCCGAACCTGCGCGTTCAGTTCAACCGCGTGCACGGCTACTGCATCGAGGTGACGCAGGGCCAGGCAGCCAAGGTGCCGCCCGACTACCAGCGCCGCCAGACGCTGAAGAACGCCGAGCGCTACGTCACGCCCGAGCTGAAGGCGTTCGAGGACAAGGCGCTCGCCGCCGAGGAACGCGCGCTCGCCCGCGAGCGGCTGCTGTGGGAGGCGCTGCTCGACGACCTGCAGCCGCACCTGGCGGCGCTGTCGGATCTGGCTCGCGCGCTGGCGACGCTCGACGCGCTGGCCGCGCTGGCCGAGCGCGCCAGCACGCTGGGCTGGTGCCGGCCGCAGTTCGTGCGCGAACCGTGCATCGAGATCGAGCGCGGGCGCCACCCGGTGGTCGAGGCGCGGCTGGCCGAGACCGGCACGGCCTTCATGGCCAACGACTGCCGGCTCGACGCCAACCGCCGCATGCTCGTCGTCACCGGGCCGAACATGGGCGGCAAATC
>JBLMVT010000339.1:0-14822 GCA_050256835.1 Betaproteobacteria bacterium
CGAGCGTGCGCCACGGCGGCACGCCGCAGTCCATGAAGAACGCCAGCGAGGCGGCGTCCATCCAGCGCGAGAAGTTGGGGAAGAAGACGATGCCCGCCGGGTCGCAGTCGCCGAACTGCACCGCCACCGTCCAGGTGCTGGTGCGCGGCATCAGCGACGCGCCCCGGGCACGAGTGTCGCGGTGTCGCTGCCGGCGTAGATCGCGTCGACCAGCGCGGCGCGGCGCGCCAGCACGGCGCGCTGGTTGATCGAGCCCTTGTCGGTGACCTCGCCGGCGTCGATCGACGGCGGCTCCTCGAGCACGCGCAGCCGCGCGACGCGCGACGCCGAGCCGGTGCCGGTCGCCCACAGGCGGTCGGCGAGCCGCTGGAAGAATTCGCGCACCGGCGCGGAGCCCAGCACCTCGGCCGGCGCGGCCGAGGCGTGCAGGCGCGCCAGGTCGCGGCAGTCGTCCAGCCGCGGGAACACCAGCACGGAGACATCGTCGCGGTTCAGGCCGGCGACGACGGCGTCCTGCACGTACGGCGCGCCCTCGGCGATGACGCGCGCGCGCAGCGGGCCGACGCTGACGAAGGTGCCGGTGGCGAGCTTGAAGTCCTCGGCAGTACGGCCGTCGAACCGCACGCCGGAACTCCAGTCGCCGGGAACGATCGGCAGCACCGCGTCGCCGCTCTTGAAGAAGCCTTCCTCGTCGTACGAGTCGGCGGTCTGCTCGGGGTTGCGCCAGTAGCCGGGCGTCAGCGAGGGCCCGAGGTAACGGCACTCCATCTTCTCGCCCACCGGCGCGTACTTGATCGTCCAGCCCGGCGCGGGCAGTCCGAGATAGCCGGACTTCACCTCGTCGCGGTTGGCACAGATGCCGAACGGCGCGGTCTCGGTCATGCCGAGCCCGGTGATCATGCGGATGCGCTCGCCGATCGTGGCCTCGGCGACCGCGTCGAGCCGGTCCCACACCGGCTGCGCCAGTCCGGCGCCGGCGAAGAAGCAGAACTTGACGCGCGAGAAGAAGGTGTCGCGAAGTTGGGCGTCGACCTCGAGCGCCTTGGCGATCTCCTCGAAGCCCTTGGGCACGTTGAAGTAGACAGTCGGCGCGATCTCGCGCAGGTTGCGCAGGGTCTCGCCGATACCCTGCGGGGTCGGCTTGCCGTCGTCGATGTACAGCGTGCCGCCGTGGTAGAGCACGATGCCGGTGTTGTGGTTGCCGCCGAAGGTGTGGTTCCACGGCAGCCAGTCGACCAGCACAGGCGGCTCGTCCTCCAGCTCGGGGAAGCACTGCGCGATCGACTGCTGGTTGCTGCACAGCATGCGGTGCGTGTTGATCACGCCCTTGGGCAGCTTGGTCGAGCCGGAGGTGAACAGCAGCTTGGCGACGGTGTCGGGGCCGACCTTGGCGTGGCGGCGCTCGACCGCGCCGGTCGGCGCGGTCGCGAGCAGCGCGCCGAACGGCGTGCAGCGCCGGCCCTCGACATCGCCGCGACCGAGCACGACCTCGGCATCGGGCGCGACCGCCGCCAGGATCGCGCGGCCGTAGGGCGTGCCGTGCGAGGCGAACACCAGCCCCGGCGTGGCGACGCCGAGGATGTGCTTGAGCTTGGAATGGTCCTGCGACAGCAGCGAGTAGGCGGGCGACACCGGCACGATCGGCACGCCGGCGAGCATGCAGCCGAGCATCAGCAGGAAGTGGTCGATGCTGTTCTCGGACAGCACGGCGACCGGCCGCTCGGTCGACAGCCCGCGGTCGACCAGCGCCTGCGCGATCGAGCGCGCCGCCTTCAGCGCCTCGGCGAAACTGACGCGATGCCAGTCGCCGCCCTCGACGCGGCGCGCGACCAGCGTGCGAGCGGGCGCGGCCTCGGCCCAGTGCAGCAGGCGGTCGGTGAGCCGTGCCGGGTAGGGCTTCAGCGCCTCGGTCGAGCGCACGACGATCGAGCCGTCGGCGCGCGGCTCGACGACCGCCTCGAGCGACCCGCCGAAGCGCACGGCGCGGTAGCGCGGCGCCGTCACGCCTGCTTCTCCACCTTCCCCGCCCGCTTCTCGAGGAACGCCCGCACCCGGTCCTTGGCCGCCGGGTCGCCCTGCGCGATCGCCGACATCAGCGACTCGACGAACAGCCCGTCGGCCTGCGACAGGTCGGCGATGCGCGGCAGCGCCTGCACCACCGCGAAGTTCGACAGCGGCGCGTTGGCGGCGATCTTCGCGGCCAGCTCGCAGGCCTTGGCGAAGCCCGTGCCGTCGTCGACCAGGTAGCTCGACAGACCGCGCTGCTGGCCCTCGGCGGCGTCGAGCACGCGGCCGGTGAGCATCATGTCGGCCATGCAGGCGACGCCGGCCAGCCGCGGCACGCGGGCCGAGCCGCCACCGCCGACGAAGATGCCGCGCTGCCCCTCGGGCAGGCCGTAGTAGGCGCTGCGCTCGGCGACGCGCACGTGGCAGCTCGCCGCGATCTCGAGCCCGCCGCCGACCACCGCGCCGTGCAGCACCGCGACCACCGGCACGCGGCCGAACTGGATCGCGTCCATCGCCGCGTGCCAGGTGCGCGAGTGCACGATGCCTTCGGCGACGCTGCGTTCGGAGATCTCCGACAGGTCGAGCCCGGCGCAGAAGTGGTCGCCCTCGCCGGTGAGCACCACGGCGCGGGTCTCGGCGGGCAGGTTGACGAAGGCGGTGTGCAGCTGCGCGACCAGCGTGTCGTTGACGGCGTTGCGCTTGGCCGGCCGGTTCAGCCGCAGGTGCAGGACCGCGCCGGCCGTCTCGATGCGCAGCAGGTCGAGCGCGCCCAGCGCACCGGCGGCGGGGACGAAGGCGAGCGAAGATGTCATGGGGCAGGCGCGTCGAATTAGTTAAAAATGTTAAGTACAACGCCGAGCCGGCCTGAACGGTGTTTTCCCTAGGAGACGAGCGCATGAACCCGAGCGAGCTGATCGCCATTGACATCCACACCCACGCCGAGGTGTCGTGCTGGAACCCGTTCGACGCCTACGGCGAGGAGTACGACCGCGCCGCCGACAAGTACTTCCGCTCCAACCGCCGCCCGACCATCGCCGAGAGCGTGACGCACTACCGCGAGCGCCGCATCGGGCTGGTCATGTTCAGCGTCGACGCCGAGAGCAACCTGGGCCGCCGGCGCATCCCCAACGAGGAGATCGCGCAGGCGGCGCACGACAACGCCGACATCCTGATCGCCTTCGCCTCGATCGACCCGCACAAGGGCAAGCTGGGCGCACGCGAGGCGCGCCGGCTGGTCGAGGAGCAGGGCGTCCGGGGATTCAAGTTCCACCCGACGGTGCAGGGCTTCCACCCGAACGACCGCATGGCCTGGCCGATCTACGAGGTGGTTGCCGAGCACCGGCTGCCGGCGATCTTCCACAGCGGCCATTCGGGCATCGGCTCGGGCATGCGCTGCGGCGGCGGCCTGCGCCTCGAGTACAGCAACCCGATGCACCTCGACGACGTGGCGATCGCCTTCCCCGACATGCAGATCGTCATCGCACACCCGTCGTGGCCGTGGCAGGACGAGGCGCTGTCGGTGGCGATGCACAAGCCCAACGTGTGGATCGACCTGTCGGGCTGGAGCCCGAAGTACTTCCCGCCGCAGCTCGTGCAGTACGCCAACACGCTGCTGAAGGACCGCGTGCTGTTCGGCAGCGACTGGCCGCTGATCGCACCCGAGCGCTGGCTGAAGGACTTCGAGCAGGCGGGCTTCCGCGACGAGGCGAAGCCGCTGATCCTGAAGGACAACGCGGTGCGACTGCTCGGCCTGGACGAGGCCTAGCCGAGTTCGTCCTTCACCACCTCGCCGCTGCGCACGATCATGCGCAGCGCCCGACCGTCGGCGGCGACCAGCGAGATGTCGCGGGTCGGGTCGCCGTCGACCACCAGCAGGTCGGCGTGCGCGCCCGGCGCGACGCAGCCGATCTGCCCGTCCAGCAGCATCATCTCGGCCGCGGTCGAGGTCGCCTGGCGCAGCATCTCGAGCGGCGTGAACACCTCGCTGCGCCACGTGAACTCGCGGCACTGCTGCGTGTAGGTGCTGCCGATCAGGTCGGTGCCGAAGCACACCTTGACGCCGGCGCGGCGCATCGCGTCGAGCCCGGCGATCGCCTGCTTGGCCACCGCGTCGGCCTTGGCCTGGCTCTGCGGCGGAAAGCCGAGCTGCCGGCCCATCTCGACCAGCGCGAAGCAGATCGCCAGCGTCGGCACGACGTAGGCGCCGCGCTCGGCGACGAGGCGCGCGGTGTCGTCGTCGATCAGCGTGCCGTGCTCGATGCTGCGCACACCGAACTCGACGCTGCGCCGCACCGCACTGGCCGGGTGGCAGTGCGAGGCGACGTAGGAGCGCCGCTCGGCGCATTCGCCGACGATGGCGCGGATCTCGTCCTCGCGGTACTGGTTCATCCAGATCGGGTCGGTCGGCGAGACGACGCCGCCCGAGCCCATGATCTTCAGGCAGTGCGCGCCCTGGCGCAGTTCCTCGCGCGCGGCGCGCAGGCAGGCGTCGACGCCGTCGGCGAGCACCGCGAAGGTGTTGGCCAGCGGCGAGTCGCAGGCGCAGGCGGCGGCGTAGCGCGGGCGGTCCTCGAGCTGGCGCAGGTCGCCGTGGCCGCCGGTCATCGACAGGATCTTGCCCGAGTAGAGGTAGCGCGGCCCCTGCACCAGCCCGTCGGCGAGCGCGCGGTACAGCGAGTAGTTGCCGCCGCCGATGTCGCGCACGGTGGTGAAGCCGCAGGCGAGCGCATGGCCGAGCATGCGCACGGCATGCGCGGTGCGATAGGCCTCGCCGAGCGACTCGATGCGCTGCGGCACGACGTCGCTGCCGAAGGCATGCACGTGCGCATCGATCAGGCCGGGCATCAGCGTGCGGCCGCCGACGTCGACGACGCGCGCACCGCCCGGCGAGAGCCGCTGCGCCGACACCTCCTGGATGCGGCCGTCGGCGACGCGCACCGACATGCCGTCGGGGCACTCGGGGCCGGTGCCGTCGAACAGACGGGCGTTGGTGAAGAGCAGCTGCGTCGTCGTCATCGGCACCTCCGTCGGAATGCACGTGCGGCGCGGCGTCGGCGCCACAGGGCCTCGCCGCGGCGCGCGCGGCGCGCTATCTTGCGCGCCATCATGCCTGCGCCGTGGCTGCTGCATCCCTGCGCCCGCTGGATGGTGGCGGCGTGCGCGGCGCTGGCGCTGCTGGCCGGCTGCGGCACGGCGCCGCGCGGTCCGGCGTCGATTTCCGGGGCCGACGGCGCACTGCCCAACCCGCCGCCCGACCTCGACAAGGTGCCCGACGCCGAACCGCGGGTCGAGCCGATCCGCGCCGGCGGCGCGAACAAGCCTTACGAGGTCGACGGTCGCCGCTACGAGCCGCTGACCACCGATGCGCCGCTGCGCGAGCGCGGCCTGGCGTCGTGGTACGGGCGCAAGTTCCACGGCCGCGCGACCTCGATCGGCGAGCGCTACGACATGTACGCCATGACCGCGGCGCACCCGACGATGCCGTTGCCCAGCTATGCGCGGGTGACCAACGTCGCCAGCGGCAGGACGGTCGTGGTGCGTGTCAACGACCGCGGGCCGTTCCACCCGGGCCGCGTCATCGATCTCAGCTACACCGCGGCGCTGCGGCTCGGGCTGCTGCGCGGCGTCGGCATCGTCGAGGTCGAGCGCATCACCAACGAGGACATCCGCACCGGTGCGTGGAAGCGCGACGACGCGACGGCACTGGCCGCCGTGCGAGCCGAGCCGGTCGAAGCGGCGCGGGCCGCCCCCGCCGCGCCGGCGCCGAGTGCCGCGCCGACGACCGGCTACTGGGTGCAGCTCGGTGCGTTCCGCCAGCGCGCCGGCGCCGAGTCGTTCCAGCAGCAGGTCGCCGCCGAGCTGGCCTGGATCGCGCCGCTGCTGGCGGTGTTCGACGAACCCGCGCTGCACCGCCTGCAGGCCGGCCCGTACGCCAGCCGCGGCGAGGCCAGCGGCGTCGCCGAGCGGCTGCGCGCGGCGCTCAGTCTGGTGCCGGTGATCGTCGAGCGGCCGCTGGCCGCGCTTCAGTAGCGCACCGGCTCGACGTAGCGCGGGTCCTCGTGCAGCGCCCAGTACGCGGCCTGCAGCCTGGCCGTGACCGGGCCGAACTCGCCGGCCGCGCGACCGCCGACCGGCACGCCATCGAGCCGGGCAACGGCGATCACACCGCCGCCGGTGCTGGACAGGAACACCTCGCTGGCGCGACGCAGTTCGGCCACCGGCAGCGGACGCAGTTCGACGCGGATGCCCTGCGCCTGCGCGAGTTCGAGCACGGTGCGGCGCGACACGCCTTCGAGCACGCCGGCCTCGGGCGTGACCAGCCGATCGTCGACGACCGCGAACACGTTGAAGCCGGGCCCTTCGGCGACGTTGCCCTGCGCGTCGACCAGCACCGCCGTCTCGCGCCCGGCGTCGTAGGCGTCGAACAGCGCCATCACCATGTCGAGCCAGTGATAGTTCTTCACGCGCGGGTCGACGCTGGCCGGCGCGATGCGCTGGATGCCGCTGACCGCCATGTCGATGCCGCGGCGCTGCTTGTCCGGGTCGGCGATCCAGACGAACGGGATCGCGAAGGCCATGAAGCGGTTGGTGCAGGTGCGCGGGTCGCGCGAGCCGGGCGCGGGCAGTCCGCGCGTGCACAGGACTTCGACGTAGGCGTCGCTCAAGGCCGCGCGGCGCACGCACTCGTGCATCACCGCTCGCACCTCGTCGCGCGTCACGCCCGGGTTCAGGCGCAGCCGCTTCATGCTCTGGAAGAAGCGCTCGAGATGGTCGCCCAGGCGGAAGAACTTTCCCTGCCAGACGTGCGCGACGTCGTAGGTCGCGTCCGAATGCAGGAAGCCCCAGTCGAAGATCGAGATCTTCGCGTCGGCCGGGTCGACGTAGCGTCCGCCGACATAGGCACAGCCTTGCATGGTCATCGTCCTCCGGAAACGTCGATGATCGCGCCGGTGCAGTAGCTCGCCTCGTCCGACAACAGCCAGGCGATCGCCGCGGCGACCTCGTCGGCAGTGCCGGCGCGCTGCATCGGCACCAGGGGCCCCAGGCGCGCCACGCGGTCGGGCTGGCCGCCCGAGGCGTGGATCTCGGTCGCGACGATGCCCGGCCGCACCGCGTTGACCCGGATGCCGCGCGCGACGACCTCGAGCGCGAGGCCGCGCGTGAAGGTGTCGATCGCCGCCTTGGCCGAGGCGTAGTCGACGTACTCGTTCGGCGAGCCCAGCCGCGCCGCCACCGACGAGACGTTGACGATCGCGCCGCCGCCCGCAGCCTGCATGCGCTTCACCGCCTCGCGCGCGCACAGGAAGGAGCCGAACACGTTGACCGCGAAGATGCGCTCGAGCCGCGCCAGCGTGACCGCCTCGACGCGCGTCGCCGCGTCGACCACGCCGGCGTTGTTGACCAGCCCGGTGAGGCGGCCCCAGCGGCGGTCGACGACCTCGAACATGCGCAGCACGTCGGCCTCGCTGGACACGTCGGCCTGCACGGCGAGCGCCTCGCCGCCGGCGCGCCCGATCGCCTCGACCACCGAGTCTGCCGCGGCGGCGTCGCGCGCGTAGTTGACGGCGACCGCGTGGCCGGCGGCGCCCAGCCGCAGCGCGGTGGCCGCGCCGATGCCGCGGCTGGCGCCGGTGACGAGGGTGACGTGGTTCATCGCGTCATTCCAGCCTGATGCCGGCGCGCGTGATGATCGCGCCCCACTTCTTCGCGTCGCGCTCGATCAGCGCCTTGAATTCGGCGGGGCTGCCGCCGCCGACGATCAGTCCCTGGCGCGCGAACGCCTCGCGCACGTCGCTCTCGCGCAGCGCGGCGTTGATGTCGGCGTTGATGCGTTCGATCAGCGCCGCGGGCGTCGCGGCCGGCGCGAACAGGCCGTTCCACGCCAGCGCCTCGAAGCCGGGCAGGCCCTGCTCGGCCAGCGTCGGGACCTCGGGCAGCGACGCCAGCCGCTGGCGGCTGGTCACCGCCAGCAGCCTGAGCTTGCCGGCCTGCACCATCGGCAGCAGCGCCGGCGCGACGGCGAACACGAACTGCGTCTCGCCCGCGGCCACCGACGTCGCCGCCGGCGGCGAGCCGTTGTACGGCACGTGCACCGCGTGCAGGCCGCTTTCGATGGCGAACAACTCGGCCGTCAGGTGCGACGAGCTGCCGTTGCCGACCGAGGCGTAGTTCAGCCGGTCGCCCTGCGTCTTCGCCCAGGCGACGAACTGCGGCAGCGTCTTCGCCGGGTTGCCGGCCTGCACCGCGAGCACGTTGGGCTGCGAGGTCGCGAGCACGATCGGCGCGAGGTCCTTCGCCGGGTCGTAGGGCAGCTTGCTGTAGAGGAAGGGCGCGAAGGCGATCGGCCCGTTGAAGCCGATGCCCAGCGTCAGGCCGTCGGGCGGCGCCTTGGCGACCACGTCCATGCCGAGCAGGCCGCCGGCGCCGGGCTTGTTGTCGACGACGATCGGCTGCTTCCAGCGCTCCCTGAGCTTCTCGCCGAGGGTGCGCACGACGACGTCGAGCGAGCTGCCGGCCGGCGCCGGGACGACGACGTGCACCGGCCGCTCCGGCCAGCCCTGGGCGGCGGCGCTGCCGGCCAGCGTGCAGGCGACCAGGGCGCCGAGGAAGGTTCGCTTGTGCATGGACGAAGGCGATGGCGATGCGGAAGGCGTCATTCTCGCCAAAGCCGCGGCGCCCCCGCGCAACCCCGAGAGGCGCCGGTGCGGCGCGCCCGCTACAGTGTCGGCCCACGACACACCGGAGCCTGCCATGCAGCGTCGCGAACTGATCCTCGGCACCACCCTGGCCGCCCTGGCCGGCCTGGCCCGTGCGCAGGGGCTCGAGAAGCCCAGGCTGACGATCGCCGTGGGCGGCAAGAACCTGCTGTACTACCTGCCGCTGACGATCGCCGAGTCGCTCGGCCACTTCAAGGCCGAAGGGCTCGACGTGACGATCGTCGACTTCGCCGGCGGCTCGCAGGCGCTGCGCGCGGTCGTCGGTGGCAGCGCCGACGTCGTCTCGGGCGCGTTCGAGCACACGATCAACATGCAGGCCAAGGGCCAGCGCATGCGCGCGTTCGTGCTGCAGGGTCGCGCGCCGCAGATCGTGCTCGGCATCAACCCGAAGACGTTGCCGAACTACAAGAGCATCGCCGACCTGCGCGGCAAGAAGATCGGCGTCACCGCACCGGGCTCGTCGACCAACATCATGGCCAACTTCGTGCTCGGCAAGGCCGGCGTGAAGCCCGCCGAGGTGTCGATCATCGGCGTCGGCGCAGGCAACGGCGCGGTGGCGGCGATGCGCTCCGGGCAGATCGACGCGATCTCCAACCTCGACCCGGTGATCACGCTGCTGCAGCGCTCGGGCGACCTGAAGATCGTGTCCGACACGCGTGTCGTCGCGGTCGCCGACAAGGTGTTCGGCGGGCCGATGCCCGCGGGCTGCCTGTACGCGCCGCAGGCCTTCATCGACAAGCATCCGCAGACGGTGCAGGCGCTCGTCAACGCGATGGTGCGCGCCGACCGCTGGATCCAGCAGGCCGGCCCGTCGGACATCGTCAAGGCGGTGCCCGAGAGCTACCTGCTCGGCGACCGCGCGGTCTACCTCGAGGCCTTCCTCGCCTCGCAGAAGGCGCTGTCGCCCGACGGGATGATCCCCGAGGCCGGCGCGGAAACGGCGCGCCGCGCGCTGGCGAGCATCGACCCGGAGATCGCCCAGGCCAAGCTCGACTTGGCCGCGGTCTGGACCAATGAGTTCGTGAAGAAGGCCAACGCCAAGCTCGCCAGGGGCTGAGCGCGCCCGTGCCTCAGCCCGTCTTCTTCAGCGGGCCCGGGTGCGAGGCGAGGAAGCTTTCCATCTCGGCCGGCTCGATCAGATGGTCCTTGTTGGTGTCGATGAGCGCCCAGTCCCAGACACCCTTGGCCGGTGTCGACGACGCCGCAGCGGTGTGGTGCATGGCAGAGTGCTTGGTGGACGCGGGAGAGGCGGCCCAGGCGGAGCCGAAAGCCAGGGCGAGCGATGCGAGCAGCAGTGGGGTCTTCATGAGGTACATCCTTCGCGGTTGCGGGCAGCGCAACGGGGCCTGCGCGGCGCGGACGCTGCGTTCCCTTCGGGTCGCCTCGACGAAGCGGCTCGCACACCGCGAGCCCGGCCGGGCGACCGCCGATGGAGTGCGCGCGGCGCCGATAGGTTCCGGCCGTGCGAGCCCTTGCGGCTCGATCCGCGGCGCGGGCGGCCGATGACGGCCGCCCGCGCCGGCGCGGCGCACGCACGCCTTGCGCTGGCGCTGCGCGGCGTCGCCTGCACCTTCGTCGACGAGAACCATCCCGGCCGGCGCTACACCGCGGTGCGCGACGTGACGCTCGAGGTCGGCGCCGGCGAGTTCGTCAGCGTCGTCGGCCCGACGGGCTGCGGCAAGAGCACCCTGCTCAACGTCGCGGCCGGACTATTGGCACCGAGCAGCGGCATCGTCGAATGCTTCGGCGCGCCGCTGGCTGGCGTCAACACGCGCGCCGGGTACATGTTCCAGGCCGAGAGCCTGATGCCCTGGCGCACGGCGCTGGGCAACGTCGCGGCGGGGCTCGAATTCCGCGGCGCGTCGCGCGCCGCCGCGCACGCCGAGGCGCGCGACTGGCTGGCGCGGGTCGGCCTGGCCGCGTTCGGCGACCGCTACCCGCACCAGCTGTCGGGCGGCATGCGCAAGCGCACGAGCCTGGCGCAGACGCTCGCGCTCGACCCCGACATCATCCTGATGGACGAGCCGTTCTCCGCGCTCGACGTGCAGACGCGCCAGCTGATGGAAAACGAGGTGCTGGCGCTTTGGGCGGCCAAGCGCAAGGCGGTGCTATTCATCACGCACGACCTCGACGAGGCGATCGCGATGAGCGACCGAGTGGTGGTGCTGAGCGCGGGGCCGGCGTCGCGGCCGATCGGCGATTTTGCCGTCGACCTGGCGCGCCCGCGCGACGTCGCCGAGGTGCGCACCGCGCCGCGCTTCATCGAGCTGCACGAGGCGATCTGGTCCGTGCTGCGCGACGAGGTGCTGAAGGGCTACGCGCAGCAGCTCGCGGCGAAGGAGCCGGCATGAGGCCACGCGCCGCGACGCTGCGGCTGTGGCAGCTCGCGCTGCTGGCGATCGTCGTCGCGCTCTGGTACCTGCTGACCAAGCCCGGGCTGATCCCGCCCTTCGTGTTCGACAACGACCGCCAGGCGGCGTTCTTCTTCGGCGAGCCGCTTGTCGTGGCCGAGCGCATCTGGGGCTGGTTCTTCGTCGCCGCCGACATCTACCGCCACCTCGCGGTGACGCTGATCGAGACGGTGCTGGCGTTCGCCATCGGCACCGCGTTCGGGCTCGGGTTCGGCCTTTGGCTGGCGCTGGCGCCGCTGGCCGGCGCCGTGCTCGACCCGTACATCAAGGCGCTCAACTCGATGCCGCGTGTCATCCTGGCGCCGATCTTCGCGGTGTGGTTCGGGCTGGGTATCGCCAGCAAGGTGGCGCTCGGCGTGACGCTGGTGTTCTTCATCGTGTTCTTCAACGTCTACCAGGGCGTCAAGGAGGTGAGCCCGGTGGTGCTGGCCAACGCGCGCATGCTCGGGGCCAGCCAGCGCCAGCTGCTGCGCCACGTCTACCTGCCGAGCGCCACCAGCTGGGTGTTCAGCTCGCTGCACACCAGCGTCGGGCTGGCCTTCGTCGGCGCGGTGGTCGGTGAATACCTCGGTTCGGCTCAGGGCGTCGGCTACCTCATCCTGCAGGCCGAGGGGACGTTCGATGTCAACACCGTGATGGCCGGCATCGTGGTGCTCACCGCGTTCGCGCTGGCCCTCGACGCGGCGGTCGGCGTGGTCGAGAAGCGGCTGATGAAGTGGCAGCCGCGCGCCGGCGAAACCGAGAAGCTGTAGGAGCCGGCCGACACATCCACGAGCAGTTGCTGACAGACGTGGCGCGGAGCGGCGCCTAAGGTGCCGCTCATGAAACGGATCGTGCTCTGCCTCGCGCTGCTGTCGGCAGCCCTCGGCGCACCGGCGCAGACCGACGCAGAAGCGCCGGCACCGACCGACGAGACGGCGGGCGCGGCGCCGCTGCAGTCCAACGGCGTCAAGTATCTCAACGGCGGCGCCAGCGAGGAGGACCGCAACCGCATGCTCGCGCAAAGCGTCGACTACCCGGTGCGCATCGCGCTGTCGGGCGCGGGCGGGCAGTACCTCGTGGCCGACGCGCTGACACTGAGCAACGCCGCCGGCCGCGAGATCGCCTCGGTGCCCAATGCGGGGCCGTTCGTCATGTTCAACCTGCCGCCCGGACGCTACGTCGCGCAGGTTGCGTTGCCCGACGGCGAGCGCGGGCAGCGCGCGCTGACCGTCGGCCGCGAGGCGCTCACGATCGACTGGGCCTTCCCCGGCGCGCCGCGCTGAAGCCGGCTACTTCGCGGTCGGCATCGCGAACTCGGCGCCCTTGGCCGTGCTCTCGGGCCAGCGCTGCATGATCGACTTCTGCCGGGTGTAGAAGCGCACGCCTTCCTCGCCGTAGGCATGCATGTCGCCGAACAGGCTGCGCTTCCAGCCGCCGAATCCGTGCCAGGCCATCGGCACCGGGATCGGCACGTTGATGCCGACCATGCCGACCTGGATGCGTCGCCCGAACTCGCGCGCCACGCTGCCGTCGCGGGTGTAGCAGGCCACGCCGTTGCCGAACTCGTGGTCGTTGACGATCCGGACGGCCTCGGCGAAGTCCTTCGCGCGCACGCACACCAGCACCGGACCGAAGATCTCTTCCTTGTAGATGCGCATCGACGGCGTCACGCGGTCGAACAGCGTGCCGCCGGTGAAGAAGCCGCCGGGGTGGCCGGGCACCTTCAGCCCCCGGCCATCGACGACGAGTTCGGCGCCCTCTTCGACGCCCAGCCCGATGTAGCCTTCGATGCGCTCGAGCGCCTGCTTGGTCACCACCGGGCCCATCTCGACGCCCGGCGCCATGCCGCTGCCCACCTTGAGCGCCTTCGCCCGCTCGGCCAGCCGCGGCACGATGCGGTCGCCCACGTCACCGACCAGCACGGCGATCGAGATCGCCATGCAGCGTTCGCCGGCCGAGCCGTAGGCGCTGCCGACCAGGGCGTCGACCGTCTGGTCGAGGTCGGCGTCGGGCATCACCACCATGTGGTTCTTGGCGCCGCCGAGCGCCTGCACGCGCTTGCCGTGGTGCGCACCGGTCTCGTAGATGTACTGCGCGATCGGCGTCGAGCCGACGAACGACAGCGCCTTCACGTCAGGGTGTCCGAGCAGCGCGTCCACCGCGACCTTGTCGCCCTGGACGACGTTGAACACGCCGTCGGGCAGGCCGGCTTCCTTCAGCAGCTCGGCCAGCAGCAGCGACGGCGACGGGTCGCGCTCGCTGGGCTTGAGCACGAACGCGTTGCCGCAGGCCAGCGCGACCGGGAACATCCACAGCGGCACCATGCACGGGAAGTTGAACGGCGTGACGCCGGCCGCCACGCCGAGCGGCTGGCGCAAGGTCCAGTTGTCGATGCCGGTCGAGACCTGGTCGGTGAAGTCGCCCTTGAGCAGCTGAGGCGCGCCGCAGGCGAATTCGACGATCTCGAGGCCGCGCACGACCTCGCCCTGCGCGTCGCTGAACACCTTGCCGTGCTCGGCGGTGATCATCGCCGCCAGCGTGTCCTTGTGGCGGTTGAGCAGGCCGAGGAAGGCGTTGAGCACGCGCGCGCGTCGGATCGGCGGCGTATCGGCCCAGGCGGGGAAGGCGGCCCGGGCAGCGGCGACGGCGGCATTCACTTCGTCGGCGCCGGCCAGCGCGACCTGGCGCGCGACGGCGCCGGTGGCCGGGTTGTAGACCGCCTGCGCGCGGCCGCTCGCCCCGGCGACGCGACGCCCGCCGATCCAGTGGCCGACGTCGGTGGTGTTGGTGAAGGCTTCGGGCGCGCCCATCGCTGACTCCTGCGTTCAAAAGAACCAAGTCTAGGGCCTGCCCTGCGCGAGCCAAAAAAAGCCCGTCCGGAGACGGGCTGGAAGTCCTTAAGTGCTAAGGACGTCGTTGGGACCATCGGGCTCGGCGCCTGCGGTGGGGGCCTTGCCGCTCATGCAAAATGCTGGAAACGTGCGACAGCGATCGCGGCCAATGTAGGAGCGACCCCGCCACGCGGCCATCCCCAATACGGGGGAACGCGCGGTCCCCGGCGCGCCACAATCGCGCTATGCAGAGCGACCCCGACCGCCACGAGCCGCTGGCCAATCACGACGTCGCCACGGTGCAGCGACTCCTCGATGCCGTGCCGCAGCCGTTCGAGCCGCTCGACGTGAGCGCGCTCGACGGTTTCCTTGTCGGCGTGCTGCTGCAGCCGACGCCGGTGCCGCCGTCGCAGTGGCTGTGCTTCGCCAGCGACGTCGAGGGCCGGTCGCTGCCGCCGGAGGTCGACGCCGCCGAACTGCACTCGCTGGTGCTGCACCGTCATGCAGAACTCGACCGGGCGATCCGCCGGCGCGCCTGGTTCGACCCCTGGGTGTTCGAGCTCGACGGCGACGCCTCGCCGTCGGAGTCGGTGCGGCCCTGGGTCGCCGGCTTCGCGCTGGCCACCGAACATTTCCCCGCGCTGCTGCGCAGCTACCCGGCAGCGGCGCTGACCGAGCCGCTGGCCCTGCTGTTCCGTCATCTCGACCCCGATGATCTGGAAGATGCCGACGACCTGCTGGCAGAGATCGACATGCTCGAGCCGCCGGCCGACCTGGCCGAGGCGGTCGAGGACCTGGTGCGCGCGACCCTGCTGCTGGCCGACGTGTCGCACCCGCTGCCCGACGCCGCGCCGCGCAAGCGCACGAGCCCGGCG
>JBLMVT010000340.1:0-5641 GCA_050256835.1 Betaproteobacteria bacterium
TCCTGCGTGGCGCGCGGGCCGAGCCCGCGCGCGCGCCGGCGCGCGTCGCTGGCGCTGCGCTCCTCCGCCTCGTGCGAGGCCTGCCAGAAGAACAGGTACGGGCTGATGGTGGTGCCGAGCACCGCCACCAGCAGCATCCACGAGCCGTTGCTCTGCGCGTCGAACGGCGAATCCAGCGCGGGCATGACGCTGGCGTGCGCCACCTCGAGCCACGGCACCTGCAGCGAGAAGGTGACGCCGACGTAGGCCAGCAGCGACAGCGTCAGCACCTTGAGCAGCGGTGCGTAGCGCGGGAACGGCAGGAACACCTGCAGCGCCAGCGAGAACACCGCGAACGACAGCAGCCAGACGCGCGCGGCGCCGCCGAACGCCAGCTCGGCGACGCTGGCCATCGCCGACAGGTCGGCGCCGAGGTTGATCGTGTTGGCCGCCGCCAGCGACCCGACCAGCAGCCACAGCGCCCACCTGGGCAGCCGCTCGCGCGCGTTGGCGGCGATGCCGCGGCCGGTGGCCCAGCCGATGCGGGCGCTGACGAGCTGGATGCCGATCATCAGCGGCAAGGTCAGCACCGCCATCCACAGCGATCCGGTGCCGAGCTGCGCGCCGGCCTGCGTGTAGGTGGTGATGCCGCTCGGGTCGTCGTCGGCCGCGCCGGTGACGAGCCCCGGGCCGAGCGCCTTGAGCAGGGTGCGGCCGGAGCGCGCGGTGCGCCGCGCGCGGATCGCCAGGCCCCTCATGCGAGCGGCGCCGCGAGCAGGTCCTGCGTTTGCGGATGGCGCTGCATGTAGCGCCGCACGTACGAGCACAGCGGGTCGACCTTCAGCCCCTCGCGGCGCGCGTGCTCGAGCGCAGCGGCGACGAGCTGCGCGGCGATGCCGCGCCCGCGCTGCGCCGACGGCACGCCGGTGTGCGTCATGCGCAGCACGCCGCCGGCGAGCCGGTAGTCGGCGACGCTGACGAGGCCGTCGACGGTGGCCTCGAAGCGGCTGCGTTCGGGATGGTGTTCGACGCGCGCGGGGGTCATTGGCAAGGTCTTCTTCGTCATCGTTGCAGTCGTTCGAGCAGTTCGCGCGCCCGGCGCCGTTCGGGGTAATCGGCGCCCTGGTCGAAGGCGTCGGCGACCGGCCGCAGCGCGGCCAGCGCCGCGTCGGCGCGGCCGCCCTTCAGCAGCAGCGCCGCCAGGTCGGTGGCCGCGCGCAGCGCGAACAGGCGCGCGCCCTCGCGCCCGGCCGCATCGACGGCGTCTCGGTACAACGCCTCGGCGCGCTGATCGGCCGACCGCGCCGCGCCGTCTGCGTCCTCGTCGGCGCCCAGCTCGGCCAGCCGGCCGCGCAGGCGCAGCAGCTCGGCCTCGTAGTAGCGCTCGCCGATCGCCTCCTGCACCCGCGTGCCCTCGCGCACGAAGCGCGCCGCCTCGGCCGTGCGCCCGGCGGACAGCAGCACCTCGGCGGCGTGCGAGGCGCATTCGGTGCCGGTGGCCAGCGCACCGGCCTCCTCGCGCCGCGCCCAGCCCTCGTCGAGCAGGCGCAGCCCCGCCTCGACCTCGCCGGCCGCGACGAGCGCGCGGCCGAGCATGAACTGTCCGGTGGCGATGCGCGACTCGAAGCCGAGCCGCTCCGACAGCGCCAGCGACTCGCGCGCCAGCCGCACCGACTCGGCGTGCTCGCCGCGGCGGAACGTCAGCCAGCGACCCATGCCGAGCGCCCAGCCGCGCGTGGCCTCGCGTCCGCTGCGCTCGGCGAGGTCGATCGTCTGCCGCGTCAGCGCATCGGCGTCGTCGAGCCGCCCCTGGTGGACCAGGATGCCCACGCGCTGCGACATCAGCATCACCTCGGCGTCGATGCCGCCGATCTCCAGTCGCTCGGCCGGTGGCACGAGGCGCAGCGCCGCGGCGGCCTGCTCGGCGTGCGCGGCGGCGCGGCGCAGCTGGCCGAGGTGGTACGCGGCCAGGCCGAGCACGACCTCGCAGAACACCCGGCTCATCGGCGCCAGCCGCGCTGCGGCGTCGCCCTCGATCAGCGGGTCGAGCAGCTCGAGCACGTCGGGGTAGCGGCCGGCGACCCACAGCGACGCGCCGAGCGCCGAGCAGGCGATCGCCAGCGTGTCGGTCTGCCCGAGCGCCAGCGCCAGCTCGCGCGCGCGCTTCAGGCACTGCACCGTGCGCGGCGCGGCGTAGCCCTCGGTCTGCATCAGCAGGGTGCCCAGGCGCAGGCGCAGCGGCAGCTCGGCCGCGGCCTCGTCCTCGCGCTGCAGGCGCGGCAGCAGCGCGAGCGCGGCCGAGACATGCGACACCGCCTCGCGGTGCGCCCCGCGCGCTACCGCGCGGTCGCCGGCGGCGCTCCAGTAGTCGAAGGCGAGCGCCGGCTGGCCGCCCTGTTCCCAGTGGTGTGCCAGCAGTTCGGGGCGCGTGTGCACGGTGTCGGGCTCGATGCGCTCGATCGCCGCGGCGACCTGCGCGTGGCGCAGCACCCACTGGCTCTTGAGCATGCTCTGCGCCGCGGTGTCGCCGATCAGCGCGTGCTTGAAGCTGTACAGCAGGTCGGGTTCGACGCCGCGGCGCACCACCAACTCGGCGCGCACCAGCTCGGCCAGCGCCTCGTCGAGCCGCGCCGCGGGCATCGCCTCGAGCACGGCGGCGAGCAGGCGGCGCGGGAACTCGCGGCCGATCACGGCGCCGACCTGCGCCACCTCCTTGGCCGGCGCCAGCCGGTCGAGCCGCGCCATCAGCGAGTCCTGCAGCGTCGAGGGGATGGCCAGCGCAGGTAGCGGGCCGTCGAGCCGCCAGCCCGCCGGCGTGTCCGCGAGCAGGCCCGACTGCATCACGGTCTTGGTCAGCTCCTCGACGAACAGCGGGATGCCGTCGGTCTTGCGCACGATCTCGGCCAGCACGGCGGGTGGCAGCGGCTTGCCGCCGGCGACCTCGGCGACCAGCGCGGCGCACTGGCGCTGGCCGAGCCGCGACAGCGTCAGCCGCGTCACGTGCGAGGGGTGGCCCCACGACGGCCGGTACTCGGGCCGGCAGGTGATCAGCACCAGCACGCGCGCGTCGCGCAGCTGCTCGATCGCGAGCGCGACCAGCTCCTCGGTGGTCGGATCGATCCAGTGCGCGTCCTCGATCAGCAGCAGCACCGGATGGTGGTGCGACAGCGCGCGCAGCAGGTCGACCGGCGCCTGCAGCAGCGCCAGGTTCTCCTGCGCCGCGCTCTCGGCGGCCTGCGCGATGCGCCCGCCGTCGGGCAGGCCGAGCGCGCGCAGCAGGTAGCCGAACGAGCGCGCCGGGAAATCGATCTCTGCGCCGGCCAGCCGAGCCAGCTTGTCGGTGCGCGCCAGGACCGAATCGGTCGGCGCGATGTGCGCGACACGCTCGAAGTACTGCACCAGCGGATGCAGCGCGCTGTTGGCGAAGTACGGCGAGCACTGCAGCAGCACCGTCGCCGCGCCGCTCGGCAGCCGCTCGCGCAGCGTGTGCGTGATGCGCGACTTGCCGATGCCGGCCTCGCCGGCCAGCAGCACGACCTGGCCCTCGCTGTCGCAGGCCAGCGCCCAGCGTTCCTCGAGCAGCGCGACCTCGGCGTCGCGGCCGACGAAGCCGACCAGCTCGCTTTCGTCGTGCTGCGCCTCGAAGCGGCTGGCAACGCTGCGCTCGGCGCCGACACGCCAGGCCTCGACCGGCGCGGCGAAACCCTTGAGTTCGAGCGCACCTGCCGAGGCCAGGTCGAACGACGCGCCGAGCAGCCGCCGCGTGTCGTCGGAGACGACGATCTCGCCGGGGCGCGCCGCCGCCTGCAGCCGCGCGGCGAGGTTCGGCGTGCCGCCGCTGGCGGTCAGCTCGGCCGCCGGGGTGCCGGCGCCGACCTCGCCGACGACGACACGGCCGGTGGCAATGCCGACGCGCGTCGCCAGCTCGACCTCGGGCAGCGGACGCAGCCGCTCGACCGCCGCGCGCACGTCGAGCGCGGCGCGCACCGCGCGCTCGGCGTCGTCCTCGTGGGCGCGCGGGTAGCCGAAGTAGACCAGCACGCCGTCGCCGAGCAGCTGCGCGACATGGCCCTCGTAGGGCGCGACGGCGGCGGCCACCGCGGCGTGGTCGGCGCGCACGACGTCCTGCAGGTCCTCGGGGTCGAGCCGCGTCGCCAGCTGCGTCGAGCCGACCATGTCGCAGAACATCACGGTGAGCTGGCGGCGCTCGGCGTCGGCGGCCGGCGCGGCCGGCGCCTCGGGCACCACCGGCCGCGCGGCCTGCGCGGCGATCGCCTTCAGCAGGCGCTTGCGGTCGCCCAGCGAGGCGACGCCGAGCTCCTTCAGGTCGGCGTCGGTCAGCTCGGCAAGCACGTCCAGGCCGATGTCCTGCGCGGCGAACGGCTCGGCATAGCGCGCCAGGCCGTGCGCTTCGAGCCAGTCGGTGAGGGGGTCCATCGGGGGCGTCCAGGCCGCGCGGCGCGGCTCGAGCGCGAGGATACCGGCCCGCGCCGCGGGCCGCCGGTCGGGCACGCCGCACCGGTGGCATCATGCGCAACTTCGCCGACCGCCCCCGTCCCATGAACGTCCTTCGCCCCTGCGCGCAGCGCCGCGCGATCGTCCTGCTGGCCGCCCTCGCGCTGGCCGGCTCCGGCCTCGCCGCCGGCGCCGGCAAGAAGGCGCTGCGCGACAAGCCGGTCGCCACGCTCGGCGGCGGCGCGACCTCCAGGGACGCGCCGATCCTCAGCCTCGAGCAGCTGCGCGAGTGCATGGGCCGGCAGGACAGGCTGCACGCCGACGAGGCGGCGATGGTCGGCGAGCAGCGCGACCTCGACGCCGAGAAGGTCGCCATCCAGCAGGCCGGCAGCGCCCTGCAGGGCGAGCGCGCCGCGCTCGACCGTACGGCCGCCTCGGCGGTGGCGGCCTACAACGGCAAGGCGATCGAGCACGAGCGCCGCATCGACGCCTACAACGCGCGCAGCAAACCGTTCAACGAGCGCATCGAGGCGCTGAAGGCCGAACGCGAGGGCTGGCAGAAGGACTGCGGCAACCGCCGCTACTTCGAGGAAGACCTGGCGCAGATCAAGGCCGGCCGATGAAGCAAGACGCCAATCCGCTGCTCGCGCCCTGGGAAGGCGAGTGGGAGCTGCCGCCGTTCGACGCCGTGCGGCCCGAGCACTTCCGCGCCGCCGTCGAGGCCGGCTGCGCCGAACGGCGTGCCGAGGTCGAGGCGATCGCCGTGCAGGCCGCGCCGCCCGACTTCGACAACACCATCGCCGCCTTCGACGCGAGCGGCCGGCTGCTGGCGCGCGTGCTGGCGCTGTTCCACAACCTCGGCGCGTCGGCGAGCACGCCCGCGTTGCAGGCGGTCGAGCGCGAACTGGCCGCGCCGCTGGCCGCGCACGAGCACTGGGTGCACACGCACGAGCGGCTGTTCGCGCGCATCGACGCCGTGCACGCCGCGCGCGAGGCGCTCGCGCTCGATGGCGAGCAGCGCCGGCTGGTCGAGCGCATCCACCTCGACTTCGTGCGCGCGGGTGCCCGCCTGGCCGGGTCGGCGCGCGAGCGCTACGGCGAGCTGATGCAGCGGCTGGCCGAGGCGACCACGCGCTTCGCGCAGAACGTGCTCGCCGCGCGTCGTCCAGGCGCGCCAGGCGATTTCGCGCAGGTCGCGCCGCTCGCT
>JBLMVT010000341.1:0-9559 GCA_050256835.1 Betaproteobacteria bacterium
CGCCGCCACCGCGTCGCCCGCCGCGCCTGCCGGCACCGGCGGCGCGACGGCGTCGAACAGCGCCGCGACCGCAGGCGGCACGAAGCGCGACAGCGAGCCGTACAGGTGGCGGTCGCCGAACGCCCCCTGCTGCGTGACGTGGAAGCGCTGCGGCACGAGCAGCGCGAGATGGTGCTTCGCGCGCGTCATCGCGACGTAGAGCAGGCGCCGCTCCTCCTCGATCTCGGCGGCGCGGCCGGTCGCCAGGTCCGACGGGATGCAGCCGTCGACCACGTTGAGCAGCTGCACGGCCGCCCGCTCCTGCCCCTTGGCCGAGTGGATCGTCGACAAAATCAAGTAGTCCTCGTCGCGGTGCGGCGGGCCGGCCTCGTCGCTGGTCGCCTCGGGCGGGTCGAGCGTCAGTTCGGCGAGGAAGCGTTCGCGCGTCGCATGGCCGTGCGCGAGCTGCGCGAGCTGGCGCAGGTCGGCCAGCCGCACGGCGGCATCGTCGTGGCGCGCCTCGAGCAGCGGCGCGAGCCAGCCGATCGCCGACTCGACCTCGCCCGGCCACGGCGAGGCCGGGTCGCGCAGCGCGTCGTACAGCACGCGCCACTCGTGCCAGGCGTCGGTGGCCGCGGCCGGCGGGTCGAAGGCGCGCAGCGCGGCGTGCGGATCGTCGGCCGCGTCCATCGCGTCGAGCAGCCGCCGCGCGTGCGCCGGGCCGATGCCCGGCACCAGCTGCGCGACGCGAAAGCCGGCCAGCCGGCTACGCGGGTTCTGCGCCCAGCGCAGCACCGACAGCAGGTCCTTGACGTGTGCCGCCTCGAGGAACTTGAGCCCGCCGAACTTGACGTACGGGATGTCGCGGCGCACCAGTTCGAGTTCGAGCGCGGCGACGTGGTGCGCGGCGCGGAACAGCACCGCCTGCTGCTTCAGTGCGAGGCCGGCTTCGCGGCGCTCGAGCACGCGGTCGGCGACCCACTCGGCCTGGCGTGCCTCGTCGTCGACGGCGACGAGCTGCGGGCGCTCGGCGGCGCGCCGCTCGCTGCGCAACGCCTTGCGCCAGCCTTCGGTGGCGCCGGCGATGACGGCGTTGGCGGCGTCGAGGATCGGCTGCGTCGAGCGGTAGTTGCGCTCCAGCGTGACGACGCGCGCCGGCGCCGTGAAGTGCGCGCCGAAGTCGAGCATGTTGCGCACGTCTGCGGCACGAAACGAGTAGATCGACTGCGCGTCGTCGCCGAACGCGGCCAGGCCGCGGCCGTCGGGCTTGAGCGCGCGCAGGATCGCTGACTGCAGGCGGTTGGTGTCCTGGTATTCGTCGACCAGCACGAGCGGGAAGCGCGCCCCGAGCGCCGCCGCGAGCGCCGCGTCTTCGAGCGCGTGCGCCCACCACAGCAGCAGGTCGTCGTAGTCGAGCACCTGCTCGCGCTGCTTCTCGGCCGCGTAGGCGGCGAACAGCCGCTTCAGTTCGGCTTCCCAGCCGGCGCACCAGGGGAAATGCTCGCGCAGCACCTCGGCCAGCGGCGCGCGGCCGTTGACGACGCGCGAGCAGATCGCCAGGCAGGTGCCCTTGAGCGGGAAGCGCTGGCGGCTCGCCGCGAAGCCGAGGTCCTGGCGCAGCAACGCCAGCAGGTCCTCGGCATCGGCGCGGTCGAGGATGGTGAACCCGCTCGCCAGCCCGATGCGCGGCGCGATCTCGCCGAGCAGCCGCGCCGCCACCGCGTGGAACGTGCCGGCCCACGGCAGCGCCGGCGGCCGCTGCGTGGCGGCGAGGCCGAGCGCGCGCTGCAGCAGGGCGCCGACGCGGCGCTCCATCTCCTGCGCGGCGCGGCGCGAGAAGGTCAGCAGCAGGATGCGCCGCGGGTCGGCGCCGGCCAGCACCAGGCGCGCGACGCGTGCCGCCAGCGTCGTCGTCTTGCCGGTGCCGGCGCCGGCGACGACGAGCAGCGGCGGCGCCTGCGCCGCGTCGGGCAGGCCGTGCTCGACCGCGGCGCGCTGCTCGTCGTTGAGCGAGACGAACGGGTCGGGGCGCGTCAAACCGCTTGCGTGCGCGCGACCAGCCAGTCGCGCGCGGCGCCGTCGACGAGCGGCGCGAGGCGCTCGCGCACGCTCGCGTGGTAGGCGTTCAGCCAGTCGACCTCGTCCGGGCGGAGCAGTGCGAGGTCGAGGCAGCGCACGTCGATCGGGCACAGCGTCAGCGTCTCGAATTCGAGGAATTCGCCGAACTCGGTATCGAGCGACGCCGCCGGCACGGCGAGCACCAGGTTCTCGATGCGCACGCCCCAGCGCCCGGGGCGGTACAGGCCCGGCTCGATCGAGGTGATCATGCCCGGCTCCATCGCCGTGTGCGCGTCGGGCACGGCGCGGCTGATGGTCTGCGGGCCCTCGTGCACGTTGAGGAAGTAGCCGACGCCGTGGCCGGTGCCGTGGCCATAGTCGAGCCCGTGCTGCCACAGCGGCGCGCGCGCGATCGCGTCGAGCATCGGCCCCGGCGTGCCGCGCGGAAAGCGCGTGCGCGACAGCGCGATCGTGCCCTGCAGCACGCGGGTGCAGTCGCGCCGCATGGCGTCGCTCACGCGGCCGATCGGCCAGACGCGCGTGATGTCCGTGGTGCCGCCGAGGTACTGCGCGCCCGAGTCGATCAGCAGCAGGCCGTCGCCGGCGATCGGCGCGTGCGACTCGGGCGTCGCGTGGTAGTGCGGCATCGCGCCGTTGCCGTTGAAGGCGGCGATGGTCGCGAAGCTGAGGCCGACGAAGCCCGGCCGGCGCGCGCGCGCCGCCGACAGCAGCTCGTCGACCGTCAGCTCGGTCCACGCCTCGCCGCGCGCCAGCGACGCCTCGAAGGCAGCGTAGAACTCGCACATCGCGGCGCCGTCCTCGCGCATCGCGGCGCGCACCTGAGCCGCTTCCTCGGCGCTCTTGCGGCTCTTCAGCAGCGTGCTCGGGTTGATCGCCTCGACGACGCGCACCTCGGCGCCGACGCGCTCGCGAAAGGCCAGCGTGACGCGGCGCGGGTCGAGCAGCAGCGTCGAGCCGGGAGGCAGCGCGGCGAGCGCCGCGCCGGCCCCGGCATAGGGCGCGAGCGCGATGCCGTCGACGGCCAGCCGGGCACGCAGGGCGGCGTCGATCTTGGCTTCGCCCACGAAAAGCGTCGCGCGCTCGCGGTCGAGCAGGGCGTGCGCCAGGAACACCGGGTTGAAGCTCACGTCGGCGCCGCGCAGGTTGAACAGCCAGGCGATGTCGTCGACGGTCGATACGAAATGGTGCGTCGCGCCGTGCGCGGCCATTGCCGCGCGCACCTGCGCGAGCTTGTCGGCGCGTGCCAGCGGGGCCTGCGGCGCGCGATGCTCGTAGATTGGCGCTGTCGGCAGCGGGGGGCGGTCGGGCCACGCGGCGTCGAGCAGATCGGCGTCGGTGCGCAGCCGGATGCCCGCGTCGGCGAGTGCCGCGCGCAACGCCTGTGCCGCGGCCAGCCCGAGCACCGCGCCGTCGACGCCGACGCTGGCGCCCGCCGGCAGTTCACGCACCAGCCAGTCGACGTGGTGGTTGCTCGCGCCGGTCGGCACCTTCACCAGCTCGATCGTCGAGCCGGCGAGCTGCGCCTCGGCCTGCGTCCAGTAGCGGCTGTCGGCGAACAGCGCGGCCTTGCCGCGCGTGACGACCAGCGTGCCGACCGAGCCGGTGAAGCCCGACAGCCATTCGCGCGCCTGCCATCGGCCGGGCAGGTACTCCGACAGGTGCGGGTCGCTCGAGGGCACGAGCAACGCGTCGACGCGCTCGCGCGCGAGCGCCTCGCGCACGCGCGCCAGGCGCTCGCGGACCGGGGAAGTGCGGGTGTCCATCGCGCTCGATTCTAGGTGGCGCCCGGGCGCCGGTTCAGCCCAGCCGCTTGACCATGTTCACGCCGGTGACTGCATAGCCGAGCTGCTCGTACAGTGCACGGGCGCCCGGGTTGTGGCCGAAGACATGCAGGCCGATCGACGCCAGGCCGAGGTCGCGCGCGACCGCCTCGAGAGCGCGAAAGGCACGGGTCGCGTGGCCGCGCCGCCGGTGCGCGGGGTCGACCTCGACGTCGTAGACGTGGCCCGAGTGGTCCCCGGCGCGCTCGACCACCCCGAGCCAGATGACGCCGACGCGCGCGCCGCTCGCCGGGTCGAGGATGGCGAACAGGTGATGGCCCGGCGTCGACAGGCCCTGCGGCAGCAGTTCGGCGAATTCGAGCCGCGAGCGCGCCTGCGCGGTGTCGGCCGACCAGCGGCCGGTCGCGACGTTGTCGCGCGCGTAGCCGGCGACGGCCGACGCGACCCAGGCCGCGTAGCCGGCGCCGTCGAGCGGGGCGAGCACGCCCATCTACGCCTCGTGCACCGGCTCGCAGCGCACCTCGCTCTTCACCGAGTTGGCGATGAAGCATTGCTCGTGGGCCTCGTGGTGCATCGCCTCGACCTCGGCGCGCGACGGGCGGCGCTCGCCGGAGAACGACACGGCCGGGCGCAGCGTGACGACCGTCATCGCCCAGCGGCCGTCGGCGTCCTTGGCCATCGTGCCGCTCGCCGCGTCGGCGTAGCGGTCGACGCGAAAGCCGCGCTTGGCGGCGATCGACATGAACCACAGCAGGTGGCAGCTCGCCAGCGAGGCGACGAAGGCCTCCTCGGGATCGACGGCGGCCGCGTCGGACAGCGGCAGCGGCACCACCTGCGGCGAAGACGAGGCGGGCACCTCGACGCCGCCGTCGAAGCGCAGCACGTGGCGGCGCCGGTAGCGGTTGTCGACGAAGGCTTCGTCGTCGCCGCGCTGCCAGCGCACCTCGGCGGCATATTCATGGGCCATCACGACTCTCCTCGGCGAGCGCCGCGGCGACGCAGCGCGGGCAGATGCACGCCCTGCGGCGCTCGGCCTGCGGCACGCGCGCCAGCAGCGCGGTGCCGAAGCGGGCCCCGCGGCACCAGCAGTCGACCTCGAGCGAGCCGCAGCGCGCCGGCGCGCAGTCGTTCGGCCCGCCGCACAGCGGGCAGCGATCGTTCGGCAGTGCGCGCACCGGCTCGTACATGGCCGCCGATTGTCGCCCGGCGATTCACCGATTGGCCGAATCCTGCAGCGCGGCGCGCACGCGCGCCGCCTGCGGGATCGGGTCGATTGCGCCGTAGCCTTCGGTCGAGAGCGCCGCGACCGCTGTCGCGTAGCGCCCGGCGGCGAGCAGGTCGTCGCCCGCGACGAGCCGGGCCACGAAGGCGCCGCCGAAGGCATCGCCCGCGCCGGTGGCGTCCACCGGTCGGCACGGGTGCGGGGGCAGGCAGTGGCGCTGCCTGGCGTCAGCCACGAGTGCCCCGCGCTCGCCGAGCTTCAGCGCCACCACGCCTGCTCCCAGGCCGAGGCAGTGGTCGACGATCGCGTCGGGATCGGTCAGCCCGGTGATGGCCACGATGTCGTCGAAGCTGGGCAGGCAGATGTCGCAGTGGCGGATCACGTCGGTCATCACCGCGCGCGCCCGGTCGACAGGCCAGAGCTTGAGCCGAAGATTGGTGTCGAAGGACACCTTCACGCCGGCCGAGCGCGCGATTCCTATCGCGGCGTAGCCGGTGTCGCAGGCGCCAGCCGAGATCGCGAGGCTGATGCCCGACAGGTGCAGCACCTTGGCCGCGGCGATGCGCTCGCGCGGCAGGTCGGCCGGCCGCAGCCGGCTGGCCGCCGAGCCGCTGCGGAAGAAGCTGAAGTGGTGGCCATGCTCGTCGTGGCTGACGAAGTAGATCGCGGTGTAGGCCTCGGGATTCGTGATCACGCCGGCATGGTCGACGCCCTCGCGCTCCCAGAGTGCGCGCAGCATCGCGCCATACGGGTCGTCACCGAGCGCGCTGACATAGGCCACGCGGGCGCCCTGGCGCGCTGCGGCGACGGCGAAGTTCGACGAGTCGCCGCCGAACCCCTGCAGGTACAGGCGGCCCGCGCCTTCCTTCGTCTGATTGAATTCCACCATCGGCTCGCCGAGCGAGACGATGTCGAATCCGGCGCCGTCAGATACGGCCATACTTGGCCAGCCCCTTGCGCAACGATTTCTCCGCAATGATGAGCTTGGCCTGCTCCAGTTCGCGCGCGTCGATCTCGAGCGATAGGGCCAGCACTTGCGCCGCCTTGTCGCGGGGCACCACCACCACGCCGTCGATGTCCGCGACGATGATGTCGCCCGGGTGCACCATGACGCCGCCCGCCCGCACCGGAACCTGCGATGCCACCGTCCTGAAGCGGCCGAGCGTGGTGCCGGGGCTCACGTCGCGTGCGAACACCGGGAAGTCGTAGTCCCGGCGGATTTCGGCGAGGTCGCGCACGCCACCGTCGAGGACCGCACCCGCGTGACCGTTGGCCACGGCGCCGGCAGTCATGAGGCCGCCCCAAACCGCGACGTTGGGTTCGCCGCCCGCGATGGAGATCACGATCACGCTGCCGCGCGGCGCCTCGTCGATCAGGTCCAGCGCGTGCTGCGGCGGCAGGAACTCGTCGGTCGCGCTCTCCAGCACCGTGGCCGCCGGGCCCACCACCCGCTTGTCGTTGATGCGCGGCTTGATCGTCGCGTCCATGTACCCGCGTTCCCCGCAGATCTTGTCGACCGCGTCGGCCACCGAGGCGACGGCGACGCCCCTGAATCCTTCGATGATGTCCTGCATGGCTGCTCCCGTGAGCCGGCGCGGCGTCACTTCGTCGCCTTGATCGCCGCGAACAGGCGGTCGACCCAGTCCTTGCCGACTTCCTTGATCACGAACTCGGTGACCGGCGGCTGCGCGAGGCGGCGGAACTCGCCAATCTGCGCCGGCGTGAGCGTGGTCACCGTCATGCCCTTCTCGGTCAGGATGGCCTTGGCGGCGAGATCCTGGGCCGAGGTCATCTTGCGGTGGATGTCGCGGGCGATGCGGGTGCCCTCGAGCACGATCTTCTGCTGCTCCGGCGTCAGGCTCTGGAAGAACTTGTCGTTGATGAGGTAGGCGTGCACGGACCAGACGTGGCCGTCGAGGGTGACGTACTTCTGGTACTGGTACAGGCTCGCCGCGAGAATGTTGGTGACGCCGTTCTCCTCGCCGTCGACGACCTTGCTCTGCAACGCCGTCGGCAGGTCGGCCCAGGGGATCGCCGAGGGCGAGGCTCCCAGCGATTCGACCAGCGACTTGAACACCGGGCTCGGCTGGACGCGGATCTTCATGCCCTTCATGTCGGCCGGCGAGACGATCGGCCGCAGGCTGTTGGTGAAGTGGCGCACGCCGTTGTCGGCCAGCGCGAGCATGCGGATGCCGGTGGTCCGGACCATCAGGTCCGACAGGTCCTGGCCGAACTTGCTGTCGTAGACGCGCCAGGCATGCTCGTGCGAGTCGTACAGGTAGGGGATGCCGAGCAGGTTGATCGGCTTGAACACCCCGGCGATCGCGCCGTCGTGAACCACGCCCATCTCCAGCGTGCCGAGCTTCAGGCCCTCCATCGTTTCGGCATCCTTGCCGAACTGGCCCGCCGGGTAGATCTGGACCTTGAGCTCGCCCTTGGTCTGCTTCTCCACGTAGTCCTTGAAGGCGACGGCGGCGCGATGCGCCGGCTGGTCGTCCCGGGCGGGTTGAAAGTGCGCGTACTTGATGACGCGCTCGGCCAGCGCGCCGGCCGGCGCGAGGCAGAGGCTGGCCACCAGCGCGGCGGCGATCGTCAGGAATCTCATGGTCTCTCCTCGGTGAAAACGCCGCGGATGCGGCGGACGGCGTCAGCGGGTGAAGCCGAGCCACAGGGGCACGGCGGTGGACAGTTGGGGAACCAGGATGACGAGGGCGAGCACGGCGATCTCCGCCAGAACGAAGGGCACGATCGCGCGCGAGATCGCCTCGAACTTCAGCCGGCTCACCGAAGTGATGACGAAGAGCACCCCGCCCACCGGCGGCGTGATCAGTCCGATCGTCAGGTTTAGCACGATCGCCATGGCGAAGTGCAGCGGGTTGATGTGGAACTGGTCGATCAGCGGCGCGAGCACCGGCACCAGGATGATCACGGCCGGCAGCGTGTCGATGAAGAAGCCGCAGATCAGCACGAATACCGCGACGATGAACATCACGACGAGCGCGCTGTCGGTCAGCGTGCCGATCAGCCCGGCGACGTGCTGCGGGAGTTGCAGCACCGTGAGAATCCAGGCGAACAGCGACGCCATCGCCACGATCAGCAGCGCCGCCGAGGTGACGAGCGAGCTCTGCAGCAGCACGCGCACGATGAGCTTCGGGGTTAGCTGTCGCGTGACGAAGAGCCCGACGAAGAGCGCGTAGACCACGGCGACCGCGGCCGCCTCGGTCGCGGTGAAGATGCCGCCGACGATGCCGCCGATGATGATGACCGGCATCAGCAGGGCCGGGATCGCCGCGAGGAAGCGCCGGCCCCGGTCGGCCCACGGGACAGGTACCCCGGGGGCGCCGAAGCCGTGGCGCCGCGACAGGATCGCGTTGGCAACCATCAGCGCCAGGCCGAGCAGCACCCCCGGCACGATGCCGGCGGCAAACAGGCCCGCGACCGTGACATGGCTGTCCGACATCGCGTAGATGACCATGATGATCGAGGGCGGGATGATCGGGCCGATGGTCGCGGTGGCAGCCGACAGCGCCGCCGAATAGTGCTGCTCGTAGCCCGAGCGCCACATCATTCGCATCAGGATGGCGCCGGGGCCGGCCGCGTCGGCGAGCGCCGAGCCGCTGATGCCGGCGAACACCATGTTGGTCAGCACGTTGACGTGCCCCAGGCCGCCGCGGATGTGGCCGACCAGCGAGTTGGTGAAGCGCAGGATGGCGGTCGTGATCGCCGACGCCGACATCAGGTCGGCGGCGAGGATGAAGAACGGCACCGCCATCAGCGGGAACGAATTGATGCCGTTGAAGAAGCGCTGGGGCACCGACAGCAGCGAGAGGTTGCCGTCGGCCACGAGCGCGAGCAGCCCGGCGCCTCCCATGACGAAGGCGACCGGGACGCCGACGGCGAGGCCGACGACGAAGACGACGAGCAGCGTCAGGCCCATCAGAGCACGCCCTCGTCGACCACGGCCTCGATGCTGGGCGGGAACTCGTGCACCCCGGCCGCATAGTCGCGCGCGACCAGGGCGAGGTGGATCGCCGCGAAGAGCGCGCCGACGGGCACTGCCAGGTAGGGGATGCCCAGGGAGATATTGAGCACCGGCGTCTCCATGTCGCGCGCGAACCAGGCGAACATGAAGCCGAGGGCGATGGTCGCGGCGAGGAAGGCGAGGACCGCGACCAGCACGCCGCGGCGCAGGCCGCGGCGTGCGCCGGGCGGCAGGCGGTCCTGCAGCATTTCGACGGCGACATGGCGGCCCTGACGCAGCGCGAGACCCGCGCCGAGGAAGGTGATCCAGACCATCAGGTACTGCGAGACCTCCTCCGCCCAGATCATGGAGAAGTTCAGCACGTAGCGGCAGAACACGTTCGCGACGACGAGCGTCACCATCACCGCGGCCATCGCGACGACAAGCGCCTCGTTGGCGCGCACGAAGACCCGCTCGGCGGGGCCGGTGCGCCGCTGCGGCAAGCGATGGGGCACGGGCTGGGGCGGCAGGGGCACG